>JAGWOU010000168.1 GCA_028870815.1 Rhodospirillales bacterium
TGTATCGGGAAATTCAGTAAATAACCCCAGGCAACAATTACCCCGCCTCTCTCCTGAAAATCCTGCCGCACCTTGCCTAAATCGCAATCCCCGCGCATAGGGAACCGGAAATTTTTACGCGAGTCTTTCAGGAGTGCCGAATGACCTACGTGGTCACCGAGAACTGCATCAAGTGCAAATTCATGGATTGTGTGGAAGTCTGCCCGGTCGATTGCTTCTATGTCGGCGAGAATTTCCTGGTGATCAGCCCGGATGAATGCATCGATTGCGGCGTGTGCGAGCCGGAATGCCCGGCTGAGGCGATTCTGCCCGACAGCGACGACCGCGCCACCGCTTGGCTGGAGCGCAACCGCGAGCTTTCCAAATCCTGGCCGAACATCACCCGCAAGGGCACCCCGCCCGCCGATGCGAATGACTGGAAGGATAAGCCCGGCAAGGAGGCTCTGCTCTCCATGGAGCCCGGCAAACCGTAACTAGCCGCCGCCTGCGTGACGGGCGGCCAAAATTGTGCTACGATCTTTTGAAGCAGCCGGGTGCGGGTAACCGCGCCCGGCCCTTATTGTTAATGCGGCACGGCCTGCGTGCCGCTCAACGGAGTGGTGATGACGGAAAAGCAGAAGAGCGGTACTTCCAAGAAGGCCGCGAAACCCGAGCCGGAAGCTACCTTGCCGAAAACGCCCGCCGCCGAAGCCCCTAAAGCATCACAGAAGGAAGAGCCGCCCGCCCCGGTGATGCATGGCGGGATTCCCGCCGGCCCCATCCGCCCGCTGGCCCCGCCGCGCGCACCCGCGAAGGCGGAAATCTTCAAGGAAGGCGATTATGTGGTCTACCCCACCCACGGCGTGGGCAAGGTGGACCGGATCGCAGTGGAGGAGATCGCGGGGCACAAGCTGGAGCTGATCTGCATCACCTTCGATGAAAACCGCATGACCCTGCGCGTGCCTACCAACAAGGCCCGCACCGCCGGTCTGCGCAAGCTCACCTCCAAGAAGAGCTTCGACGAGGTGCTGGCCGTACTGAAGGGCCGGGCGCGCATCAAACGCACCATGTGGTCCCGCCGCGCGCAGGAATATGAGGCGAAGATCAATTCCGGCGACCCCTCCGCCATTGCTGAAGTGGTGCGCGACCTGCATCGCAACGCCGGTCAGCCTGACCAGTCCTTCTCCGAACGGCAGATATATGAATCCGCCCTGGACCGCCTGGCCGCCGAATACGCGGCGCTGGAACAGGTGGATAAGCCCACCGCCGTCGAAAAGCTGCTCACGCATCTGAAGTCTGAATAAGAAAAGGGGGCCGTAAGGCCCCCTTTTTTATGCCGCCGTGCCGCCGATGGTGAGGCCGGAGAGCTTAATGGTAGGCTGACCCACGCCCACGGGCACGCCCTGGCCGTTTTTGCCGCAGGTGCCGATGCCGGGGTCCAGCGCCGGGTCGTTGCCGATCATTTCCACCTTGGTCAGCGCGTCCGGCCCGTTGCCGATGAGGGTGGCGCCCTTCACCGGGGCGGTGATCTTGCCGTTTTCGATCAGGTAAGCCTCGGAGGCGGAGAAGACGAATTTGCCGGAGGTGATATCCACCTGCCCGCCGCCGAAATTCACCGCATAGAGGCCGCGCTTCACGGAGGCAATCATGTCCTCCTTCTTGTCCTGCCCGCCGAGCATGATGGTGTTGGTCATGCGCGGCATGGGGGCGTGGGCGTAGCTCTGGCGGCGGCCATTGCCGGTGGCGCGCATGTTCATCAGGCGAGCATTCTGCCGGTCCTGGATGAAGCCGGTGAGGATGCCATCCTCGATCAGCGTCGTGCGGCTGGTGGGGGTGCCTTCATCGTCGATGGTCAGCGAGCCGCGGCGGCCCGGGATGGTGCCGTCATCCACCACCGTGACGCCCTTGGAAGCGATGCGGCTGCCCATCAGCCCGGCGAAGGCGCTGGTCTGCTTGCGGTTGAAATCGCCCTCCAGTCCATGGCCGATGGCCTCGTGCAGCAATATGCCGGGCCAACCGGGGCCGAGCACCACTTCCATCTCGCCCGCCGGGGCGGCAACGGCGCTCAGGTTCACCTCTGCCTGGCGGATGGCCTCACGCACAGCGTTCTGCCAGAAATCCGGTTCGATATAGGCGCCGTAGCCGGAGCGCCCGCCGGCGCCGTGGCTGCCGGATTCGCGCTTGCCGTTTTCCTCCAGCACCACGGAGATGTTGAGGCGCACCAGCGGGCGGATATCCGCCACACGGGCGCCGCCGGCGCGGATGATCTCGATCACCTGCCATTCCCCGGCGATGCTGGCCATCACCTGCACCACACGCGGGTCGGCCGCGCGGGCAAAATCGTCGATTTGCTTGAGGAGGGCGGCGCGGTCCGCGAAGGGGGCTTCGCCCAGCGGGTTCACGCCCTCGTATAGCGGGGCATTGGCGGGGGCGGGATCGGCGGCGGAAACACTATGCTCCATGGCCTTGGCAGCACGGATGGTTTCCGCCGCCCGCGCCAGCGCCGGGGCGGAAAGGTCTCCTGCATGGGCGAAATAAGCCGCCTCTCCCAACACGGCGCGCAGGCCGAAGCCCCTTCGTGTGTCGAACGACGCGGCGCGGATGCGGCCATCGTCCAGCGAGATGGACTCCGACTCCCGGTATTCCAGAAACAATTCGCCATCGTCAGTGCCGTCCAACGCCGTGGCGATATGCTTATGCGCGGCGTCCAGATCCAACCCCTGGGGGCCGTGGAACAGCTCGTCTGCCTTGTTCAGCGCGTCACTCATCTCAAAACACTCCTATTCCGCCGGGGCGAAGGCTCGGGCGGGCGCCGCCACCGCGCCGCGCAGGCCATGGCGGGCACCGATGGCGGAGGCGAAGAGCAGCACGGCATTCAGCTCATGCACAAAACCGAGCTCGTTATTTCCCAGTACAAGTGTCGCCATGCCGAGCACATATTGCAACGCCACCAGCCCGCCCAACAGCAGAAATAAATCTCGCGTGGCGGGCGGCAGCTTCATGCGCAACCCTATCACGGCGGTGGTGATGGCCGTGAGCGCGGTGATGGTGGCCAGCAGCCGGTGGCAAAACTGCACCGTGCCCTTGTTGGTGATGAAATTCATCCAAACCGGCGCCTGACCGAACATGTCCGGCGGCAGCAAATGGCCATCCATGGATGGGAAGGTGTTGAACACCTTCAGCGCGCCAGATGTGGCGACCAGCGCGCCAAACCCCATTGTCACCCAGATCAGCGCCACCGTGGCGGTGGAAAGGGCGCGCAGTGTAACAGCGCCCTCGATCCGCGCGGGCTCAGGAGTGCGCAGGCTCAGGCCCGTCCAGAGCAGCAGCAGGAGAATCGCCATGGCGGAAAGCAGATGCGGGGCCGCCCATTCCGGCGGCGGCGAGAGCACGCCGGGGTAAAGCCCGGTCTGCACCATGTACCAGCCATAGGTGGCCTGACCCGCGCCGAGCAGAAAAATGAAACCCAGCCACAGCGCCAGCCTGCGCTGGATGCGGCCTTTCAGCAGAAACACCACGAAGGGGATGAGAAAGACCAAAGCCATCAGCCGGCCCCAGCAACGGTCCAGAAACATCGGCCAGAACAGGGCCTTGTACTGGGCCATGTTGATCGGGTGGGCTTGATACTGCGCCGTGCGCTGGAACAACCCGTAGAGAGAATTCCAATCCGCTGCGTTCATGGGCGGGATAAAGCCGGTAAACGGCCGCCAGACCTGAATGCTGAACCCCGCGCCAATGGTGCGGGCATGGCCGCCGCCGACCACCATGCCGAAGACCATGAAGGCCAGCAGCAGGAGCCAGTTTCCGACGGCCTTATCCTTGGTCATTTGCGCGTGGCACCCCGCAGGCGATGGATGAGCAGCAGCATCGAACCCATCAACAGCACGGCATTCATCTGATGCACCACGCCAAGATCAATCTTGCCGGAAACCAGTGCGGTAACCCCCAGCACGAACTGCAAAATCACCAACCCACCCGCCAGCAAGGCGGCATCACGCACCGGGGCCGGGGCGTCACCGCGCAAGGCGCGCACCGTGATCGTCAGAATGGCGAGCGAGGCCAGCACAGCGAGAGTCTGATGGTCGAAAATCACCGTGGCGGGGTTGGAAAACATGCCGCTGGGCCAATTGGCGGGGGGCTGACCGGTGCCGATCTGCTTGGCCATGGAAAAATCCGCGATGCCATGGATGCCGGAGACGATGGTGCCGCCCAGCATGGCCAGCAGCAGCATCACGAAGGAGCCGATGGTATGGCCGCGCAGGCCCTTCAATCCGGCATAACGCGCGGGCTCGGGCGCGGTGACGGTAAAGGCGATCCATAGCACCGCGCTGAACAGGAACATGGCGCCAAAGAAATGCAGCGAAAGCCAGCCAGGAGCAACGGCGGTGGAATCCGGGTCGAAGCCCGAGGAGACCATGAGCCAGCCGATGAGCCCTTGCAGCCCGCCCAGGAAAAACAGCAACACCAGCCAAGGGATGAGGCGTTTCTCTATGCGGCCGGTAATGGCAAAAATAACCAGCGGCACCAGCAGCACCACGCCCATCAGCCGCCCCCAGAGCCGGTGAAAATATTCCGGCCAGAACAATTGCTGGAACCCGTGCATGCCCATGCCGGGATGCAAAATCTGATATTGCGGGATGGTCTTATACAGCGCGAACAGCTTGGCCCAGGCGCTCTGGCTCATCGGTGGCAGTACGCCGATAATCGGCTCCCAGCGCATGATCGAGAGGCCAGAGCCGGAATCCCGCGTATAGCCGCCAATACCCACCATCACCCAGATCATAAAGGCGAGCAGGAACAGCCATCCGGCGACCAGCCTGCGGTTGGCGGGGCTGGCGGCACCGCTTGCGGGGCGCACTGCGTTGAAACTCCGGCTTGCCTGGCTCGTGGATTGGCTGGGCACGGGTGGGCTCCTCTAAGCTTTTACCTCGGGGGGCTTACGCCCCCACGGCCAAAATCGCCAGAGCCCGGGCCGAATATCAGTATGGCGTGCGGGATTCCAGCTTCAGCCAGTCCTGGTAAGATGCCCGCGCTTCCTCAAGATATTCCGTGAGCTGTATCGCCGGGGTGGCACGCTCAGCCGGGGGCTTTTCAAGCTGGCGGTAGAATTCCTGGTCGTCGAAGCCGATCTTCTCGGCATCCTCCGGCGCGCAGGCGTAATACACCTTGCCAATCCGCGCCCAGAAAATCGCGGACATGCACATCGGGCAAGGCAAACCATTGACATAAATCTCGCAGCCGGAGAGATCGAAGCGCCCCTCCTTGCGTGCCGCGTCGCGAATGGCTGTCACCTCCGCATGGGCCGTCGGGTCAACAGCGGAAAGCACGCGGTTATGGCCCTCGCCGACAATCTTCCCGTCTCGCACAATCACGGCGCCAAACGGCCCGCCATGGCCGCCCGCCATACCCTCGCGCGCCAGCCCGATGGCGCG
>JAGWOU010000169.1 GCA_028870815.1 Rhodospirillales bacterium
GGCTTTGCTTGCTCTTGGCGGCCCAAATCATTGTCTCATGCGCGTTGGTGAAGCGCCGCCCCCGGAAATTGGGCATGGGGTTGGTTTTGCGCCAGATCACGTCGTTCAGGATCCAGAAACCCAGATCCTGCATCATTGCCCCGATTCGGAAGATATTATGGTAAGAACCAATGACCCATATCGTGCCATCCTTGTTCAACACCCGGCGGCATTCGCTCAGCCAGTCCCGAGTGAAGGCGTCATAGGCGGCGAAATCGTCGAATTTATCCCAATCGTCATCAACGCCATCCACCAAACTGTCATCTGGGCGGCGCAATTCGCCGCGCAATTGCAGGTTATAGGGCGGGTCCGCGAACACGCAGTTGATTGAAGCGTCGGGCAACATGCGCAGCATGGTCCCGGCGTCACCGAGCAGAATTTGGTCCAGCGGCAATTCGCGCAGCATTTCCACAGGCACAGCGAGTCCTCAATTCAAAACGACTCGTGAATAAGTGACGGTCCGTCCGTAACCGCGTCAACTGCCAACCTGTACCGATTTTGGCATAAAAGCCGTACATGCACTATAACGCGCATTCATTCTTGACAGTATTGGGGGCGGAGGATAGCAACCGCCGGAACCTCCAGGCGGCTTTCCGCGGGGAAGGCAGATGCATGAGTGACGGGCCGGAGAAAACGGCGTTTGAGAAGCGGTTGCAGGCAGCGGAAGACGCAGCCGGCGGCCCCAAGCGCAAGGAACCGGGCAAAAGCGATGCCGGCTCGGCGCAGCGCGCCATAGAGCTGGCGATGCGGCTGGGGGTTGAAATGGTGGCCGCGATGGTCATCGCCGTGGTGATCGGGTGGGGGCTGGACCGGCTTTTCCACACCAAGCCCTGGCTGATGATCCTCATGGTCCCGGTGGGTCTGGCGGCCGGCATGCGCAATCTTTTGCGGGCCGATCGCGGGCGGTAAGTCGCGCCGGTATCAATCGGGGCGAAAACAGTTTAAACGCCGCGCGAGCGGCGGGTCGGTTAAGTGCCGCGCCAGCGGCACGTTGGGATAAACCTCCGCGCAAGCGGCAAAAGTACGGCTTCAGGCAGGGTAGAACACATGGCGGGACCATCGATCGACGCGCTGGGACAATTCAGCCTGACCACTGGTCTTGGGCCGATCGGCCGCGCCTTGAACTTCACCAACTCGAACGAGGCCATGCTGGCCGCCGCCGTGATCATCGTGGTGCTGTTCGCCATCGGGTTGAAGGCCAAGGCGCTGGTGCCAGGGCGCATCCAGGCGCTGGTGGAGGTGCTGTACGAGTTCGTGCACCGTATGTGCGTGGATACGATCGGCGAGGAAGGCAAGCGCTTCTTTCCGCTGGTATTCACCATTTTCAGCTTCATCCTGCTGGGCAACCTCATCGGGCTGTTCCCTTATTTCTTCGCCTTCACCTCGCATATCGCGGTCACGCTGGCGCTCGCGCTGTTCGTGTTCGTGTTCTCAACCGGGGTGGGCTTCTATACGCATGGGTTCGGGTTCCTGAAATTTTTCGTTCCCGAAGGCGTGCCGGGCTGGCTCCTCCCGCTGCTTATCCCCATCGAAATCATTTCCTATCTTTCCCGCCCTGTGTCCCTCTCGGTTCGTTTGTTCGCGAACATGACCGCCGGGCACGTGATGTGGGAAGTGTTCGCCGGCTTCATGCTGCTGCTCACCGCCGGGCTGGGCGTGTTCGGTGCCATTGCCTCGATTGTTCCGCTGGGCCTGAACGTGGCGCTGGCGGCGCTGGAGCTTCTGGTGGCCGGGCTGCAAGCCTATGTGTTCGCCATTCTCACCTGTTTGTATCTGCACGACGCGGTGCATATGCACTAGGCGTGATGCCTCGTGTAAGCACTGACCCCCGACCTCACTAAAAGCTTCTTCGGAAAGGAAAATCACATGGACCCCCATTCAGCCGCTCTGCTTGCCAAGGACATTGGCGCCGGTCTCGCCACCATCGGTGTTGCCGGTGCCGGCGTGGGTATTGGTAACCTGTTCGGCTCTTTCGTGTCGTCCGTCGGCCGTAACCCGGCGGCGCGTGACGCCATGTTCCGCGACGTTCTGCTCGGCTTCGCGCTGACCGAAGCGGTGGCGCTGTACGCGCTGGTCATCGCGCTGGTTATTCTGTTCGCCGCCTCGTAAAATGCGCCGGCTCAGCACCGCTCTTCTGCTGGCACTTGTTCCCTCCGTCGCTCTGGCGGATGGCGAGATGCCGCAGATGGATTTCTCAAACCCGCTCACCCTCGACCAGGTGAGCTGGATGGCGGTCATCCTGGTGGTGCTCTACCTCGTGCTTGCACGCTGGGGCCTGCCACAGATAGGCAAGGTTCTGGAGAACCGCGCCGCCATCATCGCCCGCGACCTGGCCGCAGCACGTGCCGCGAAGCAGGAAGCCGACCGGGCCGTGGCGTTGCTCACCGCGACGCTTTCCAGCGCCCGGGCCAATGCCCAGGCCGAGGTGGCGAAGGCGGTGGCCGATGCCAAGGCCGACGCTGCCGCCAAGGCAGCCGCGCTAAGCGCGGCGCTTGACGCCAAACTCGCCGAATCAGAGGCGCGTATTGACGCGGCCCGCAATGCCGCGATGGCGGCGATCAAGCCGGTTGCCTCCGAGGCCGCCGGGGAAATGCTCCTCAAGCTCACGGGCTCTGTGCCCGCGCAAGAAGAGTTGGTCAGGTGTGTTGAAGACGCGCTGGCCGTACGAAAGGCGGCATAGAGGATGGAATACCAGGCTCTCCATAGTCAATTCTGGGTCAGTGGCACATTCTGGGTTTTCGTCGCGGTTGCCATCTTCGCGGTTTTGGCGGGGCGGAAGGTTATGGGTGCCGTCGGTGGCATTCTGGATGACCGTACCCACGCGGTGCGCGCGGCGCTTGACGAAGCTGCGCAGCTGAAGGCCGAGGCGGAGGCGATTCTGGCCGATGCCAAGCAGAAGCAGGCTCAGGCCGCCGAGGACGCCAAGCAGATTCTTGCCAACGCCCATACCGAAGCGCAGCGCTTTGCGGCGGAACTGGCAGCCGAGGCCGATGCCACTGCCCGGCGCCGGGAGCGTATGGCGATGGAGCGGATAGAGGCTGCGGAAGCTGCCGCCGTGAAAGAGGTGCGCGCCGCCGCCATCGACATCGCTACTGCCGCTTCGGCAGCAATTCTGCGCGACACCGTGAGCAACGACACGGATGCCTCGCTGATCGACCACGCCATCACCGCCTTGCCAAAGGCGCTGCGCGGTTAAACCGCGCGGACCATGTGAAACTAGGAAGGCCGGCCCGGTGGGCCGGCTTTTTTATTGCTTAATTACCTGGCAGGACGAGAGTGATAGCCAGTGTCGGCAGGCCGCATTAGGCCGCACAGCACCTTAATTCCTGCGTTACATGCTCTGGCGCAGTGCCCGCCGACGTAGTTTTTGTGTGGTTCAACCGGCCAGATGGGCGAGGAAATGCCGCTCCGCACGGCGGAACATGAAGATGAGCGTGAAGGAGATGCAGAGATAGATCAACGCCGCCAGGCCGAACGCATCGAAGGGGGCGTAGGTGGCGACATAAGCATCGTTGGTGACTTTCAGAATGTCCGGCACCGTGGCGGTAAAAGCCAGGGTGGTGGCGTGCAACATCAGGATCACCTCGTTGCTGTACATCGGCAAGGCCCGGCGCAGGGCTGAGGGGATAATGATGCGCCGGTACAGGGTGAAACGCGACATGCCATAGGCCCGTCCGGCATCGACCTCACCGAAGGAGGTGTCACGGATGGCGCCGTAGAAAATTTCCGTGGTGTAGGCGCCAGTGTTCAGCGCGAAGGAGAGCAAGGTGCAATTGATCGCGGAACGGAAAAAATCTGCGAGAAAGGGTGTTTCGCGTACGAAATGCAGCCCGTACACGCCGGTGTAAATCAGCAGAAGCTGAACATAGAGCGGCGTGCCGCGGAAGATGAAACCATAGAGCCAGACCGGCCCCCAGATGAGCGGGTTTTTTGAATTGCGCGCAATGGCCAGCGGCAGGGCGATGCAGAATCCGATGGCGCAGGAAACCACCAGCAGCCACAGCGTCATCGCGATGCCGGTCATGTGGTAGCCGTCTGAATACAGCAGCGCCCGCCAGTAGTTTTGCAGAATATAGATCATAGCACCGCCTGGCGAACGCCGATCATGTATTTGCGTTCCAGATAGAGCAGCACGCCATTGGAGATGATGGTGAGCACGAGATAAACGGCACCTGCGATGCAGAGATAGAAGAAGGTTTCCAGTGTAGCCTCGCCCGCCTGCTGGGCGGCGAACACCACGTCCGACAGGCCGATGATCGAGACCAGCGCCGTGGCCTTCAAGATCACCTGCCAGTTATTGCCAAGACCGGGCAGGGCGTAGCGCATCATTTGTGGAAACAGGATACGGCGGAATACGAGAAAGGGGCGCATGCCAAAGGCGCGTGCGGCTTCCATCTGGCCTTTCGGCACCGCAAGAAAGGCGCCGCGGAAGGTTTCCGTGAAATAGGCGCCATAGATGAAGCCCAGCGTGATGACGCCGCTGGTGAACGGGTCCAGTTGCACCTCGAAATCGATGCTGTTCTGGAGATTATTCAGCCAGTCGGTGAAATCATTGATCCAGATTTGCAACGAATAGAAGATGAGCAGCATCAGTACCAAATCGGGGATGCCGCGGATGAGGGTGGTGTAAACAGTGGCGATGCCGCGCGCGGCGCGGTTTTTGGACAACTTCGCCGAAGCGCCGATGAGTCCAAGGATGAAGGAGACGAGGAGGGAGAGAAGAGAAAGCTCCACCGTCGTGACCGTGCCGGCCAGGATATGCGGGCCATAGCCGCCGAGATTGAACATATGGACTGCCTGTTGAAAGGCCAGCCCCGGCGGGAGAACGCCAGGGCTGGGTGTTCAGATGTTCAGGGCGCCTGCTTGGCGGCTTCGGCGTTGTAGATGCTGAAGTTGAAATACTTCGCTTGCAGCTTGTCGTAAGTGCCGTTGGCGTGAAGCTGGGCGATCGCCCAGTCGATCTTCTTCAGCAGTTCCGGCTCGTCCTTGCGCACGCCGATGGCGATGTAGGAGCCGAGCACATCCTTCGGATCATCGGTGGCGTTGCCGCCGATCTCAAAGTCAGTGCCCTTCGGGGTCTTCAGAAAACCGTAATCAGCTTCGACGGAATCTTGCAGGGAGGCATCCAGGCGGCCGGAGAGCAAATCAGCATAAACCTGGTCCTGACCCTGATAGGAGACCACGTTAACGCCGTTCGGCTGCCAGTAGGTCTTGGCGTAGGTTTCCTGGATGGTGCCGGCTTCCACGCCCACGGTCTTGCCCTTCAGGCTGGCGGCTGTGGGCACAAGGCCGGAGCCTTTCTTCACGATCAGGCTGGTCGGCTCGTCATACATCTCGGAGGAGAAATCGATCTGTTTGGCGCGTTCC
>JAGWOU010000170.1 GCA_028870815.1 Rhodospirillales bacterium
CGTTTCATCCGCCAGGCGCATATTCACGCCCATTTGCACGTTTCCGAATTTCGCAACCGCGCTCTCGGTTAAAACAAAATGCGTCGTTGACCCGCAATTCGCGCAGAACTGGATTTCCGCCGCAGGGTTCTCCTTGTCGTGCCGCTGATACCCTTTTGTTGCGCCTTCAATGGCAACGTCCGATGGATGGAAATAGGCCCAGCGCGCACCAGCTTTGCTGCATAATGTGCAGTTGCACTCGTTGATGAAATCCGGCCGCTTTGAAGTTTGGATGTGGATTTGGCCGCAGAGGCAATGAAGATTCAGCATTGCCACATGGTAGCAGGGAAGCTGTTTGCCCTAAAGCCGCCGCAGCGCATCCAGCGCGCGTTGCAGAATTTCCGCCGCCGCCAGCTTGTCCACAATCTCGGCGCGGCGCGCCCGGCTTATACCGGCTGCAATCAGCCGCTCATGCGTCTCGGCGGTGGAATAGCTCTCATCCACCATGGCCACGGGCAGGCCGGTCGCATCGCTCATGCCATGCGCCCAGTCCCGCGCCGCCTGGGCACGCGGCCCTAACTTCTGCCCCTCATCCAGCGGCAGGCCGACGATCAGCCCCCCTACCCCTTCACGCGCGATGATCACCGCCAGCTCGGCGGCGTTCTGTTTCATCTTGGTCCGCGCCAGGGTGGCATAGGGGCTGGCCACGCTCCGGTTTACGTCCGAAAGCGCCACGCCGATGCGTTTGGAGCCCGGGTCCAGCCCCAGGAGTCGTGCGCTGGGGGCAATATGGGTCAAAAATTCGGGCAGGTTGTAGAGCGCCATGCCCGCCTGTATGGTCCGGCCGGATTTTTTAGCCAAGGGAATTAGGCATGTCGCTGGACGCCGCAACGGTACGCCGGATTGCGAAATTGGCCCGTATACGGGTGAATGACGAGGAGGTTTCCACCCTCCAGAACGAGCTGAACGCGATTCTGGGCTATGTGGAGCAACTGGGCGAGGTGAACGTGGAGGGCGTGGAACCGCTCTCCGGCGGCGCGCAAATGGCGCTGCGCCAACGTGAGGACAAGCTCACCGACGGGGATATGGCGGAGAAAATCCTGGCCAACGCGCCGGACCGCATTGGAAACTTCTTTGCCGTGCCGAAAGTGGTGGAATGAGCATTTTTGACTTAAGCGTAGCCGGTGCCGCCAAGGCACTGAAAGCGAAAGAGATTTCGGCTGTGGAACTGACCACGGCCTATAATGCGGCGGTGGCGGAACTGAACCCCCGCCTGAACGCCTTTATCACCACCACGCCGGAACTGGCGCTGGGGCAGGCCAAGGCGGCGGATGCCCGCATCGCGGATGGCAGCGCCACGCCGCTCACCGGTGTTCCCATCGCCATGAAGGATCTGTTCTGCACCGAAGGCGTGCGCACCACGGCGGCCAGCAAGATCCTGGAGCCCTTCATCCCGCCTTATGAGAGCACCGTCTCCGGCAAGCTGAAGGAAGCGGGCGCGGTGATGCTCGGCAAGGCGAATCTGGACGAGTTCGCCATGGGCTCCTCCAACATCACCTCCGGCTATGGCTCGGTTGAGAATCCCTGGAAGCGCCAGGGGTCGGACGCCAAGCTGGTGCCGGGCGGCTCCTCCGGCGGCTCTGCCGCCGCCGTGGCCGCGCGCATCGCTTTGGCCGCCACCGGCACAGATACCGGTGGTTCCATCCGCCAGCCCGCCGCCTTTACGGGCTTGGCTGGCATCAAGCCGACCTATGGGCGCTGCTCGCGCTGGGGTGTGGTGGCCTTCGCCTCCTCGCTGGACCAGCCGGGCCCGATGGCCCGCAACGTGGAAGACAACGCCCTGCTGCTGAACGCCATGGCGGGGTTTGATGAGAAGGATTCCACCTCAGCCGAACGCGAAGTGCCGGATTTCACCGCCGCGCTGAGCCGTGGCGTGAAGGGCTTGAAAATCGGCATCCCCGCCGAATACCGGCTGGAGGGCACCAACCCGGAAATCTTGGCGCTGTGGGACAAGGGCATTGAGTGGCTGAAGGCGCAGGGGGCCGAGATTATCGATATTTCGCTCCCCCACACCAAATACGGCCTGCCGGTGTACTACATCGTCGCCCCGGCCGAAGCGTCCTCCAACCTCGCCCGGTATGACGGCGTGCGCTACGGCAAGCGCGTGGATGGCGAGGACCTCATCGACCTTTATGAGCGCACCCGCGCCGAAGGTTTTGGGGCCGAGGTGAAGCGCCGCATCATGATCGGCACTTATGTGCTGAGCCATGGCTATTACGACGCCTATTACCTGAAGGCGCAAAAGGTGCGGAATTTGATCCTGAAGGATTTCACCGACGCTTTTGCGAAGGTAGACGCCATCCTTACCCCCACCGCGCCCTCCGCCGCTTTCGGCCTGGGCGAAAAGATGGATGATCCCGTCACGATGTATCTGAACGACGTGTTCACCGTGCCCGCCTCGCTGGCCGGTGTGCCGGCGATGAGCGTGCCCGCTGGGCTCTCCGCCGATGGGTTGCCGCTGGGCTTGCAGGTGATCGGAAAGCATTTCGATGAAGAAACGGTGTTTGCGGTTTCCGCCGCCATCGAGACGGCGGCGAATTTCACCGCTCTGCCGGAGGTAAGAGCAAAATGAGCTACACACTTGAAGGCCGCACTGGCAATTGGGAGGTCGTGGTCGGCCTCGAAGTCCATGCCCAGGTGATTTCTGAGTCGAAACTCTTCTCCGGCGCCTCCGCCACCTATGGCGGCGCGCCCAACGCGCATGTGTCGTTCATCGATGCCGGTTTCCCCGGCATGCTGCCCGTCATCAACAAGGAATGCGTGGCCCAGGCCGTGCGTACGGGGCTGGGCCTGCGCGCGCAGATCAATCTGTTCTCCCGCTTCGACCGCAAGAATTATTTCTACGCGGATCTGCCGCAGGGTTATCAGATCAGCCAGTTCGCGCATCCCATTGTCGGCACTGGCGATGTCGAGATCGAGCTGCAGGACGGCACCATCAAGCATGTTGGCATCACCCGCCTGCATCTTGAACAGGATGCTGGTAAATCCATGCATGACCAGCATCCGGCGAAATCGGTCATCGACCTGAACCGCGCGGGCGTGGCGTTGATGGAGATTGTTTCGGAACCGGATATCCGCAGCCCTGAGGAAGCCGGTGCGTATCTGCGCAAGCTGCGGCAGATTCTCCGCTATCTCGGCACATGCGACGGCAACATGGAGGAAGGCTCCATGCGCGCGGACGTGAATGTGTCCGTCCGCAAGGCGGGTGAGGAATTCCGCACGCGCTGCGAGATCAAAAACGTCAACTCCATCCGCTTCGTGATGCACGCGGTGGAGGCTGAAGCGATGCGCCAGATCGAGGTGTGGGAATCCGGCGGTGAGGTGGTGCAGGAAACCCGGCTCTACGATCCCTCCAAAGGCGAGACGCGCTCCATGCGCTCCAAGGAGGACGCGCATGATTACCGCTATTTCCCCGAGCCTGACCTGCTGCCGCTGATTCTGGAACAGGAATGGGTGGAGGGCCTCAAATCCAGTCTGCCCGAACTGCCGGACGAAAAGCGCGCGCGTTTCTGCACTGAATACGGCATTCCGTTCTACGATGCGGGCGTGCTGGTGGCGGAACAGGCCACGGCGGATTTCTACGAGACGCTGGCCAAGGGGCGAGATGGCAAACTGGCCGCCAACTGGGTCACGGGCGATTTCTTCGCCGCCATGAACCGCACCGGCAAGAGCATCGAAAACCCGCCCGTTAGCGTGGACGCGCTGGGCCAGATGCTGGACCTCATCACCGACAAGACCATCAATGGCCGCATCGCCAAGGATGTGTTCGAGGAGATGGTGGAAACCGGCAAGATGCCCGCTGCCATCGTCGAGGAAAAGGGCCTGAAGCAGGTGACTGACACCGGCGCCATTGACGAAGCCGTGACAAAGGTTCTGACCGACAACCAGGATAAGGTGGCCGAGTACAAGTCCGGCAAGGACAAGCTGTTCGGCTTCTTCGTCGGCCAGGTGATGAAGGCCATGCAGGGCAAGGGCAACCCGGCCTTGGTGAACGAGGCCGTGAAGAAGCAGCTTGGCTGATTCCATCATACCAGCCCCGCGCCTTATCGGTGCGGGTGTTGATGTGAATCAAACCCCGCCCGCAAGGCGGGGTTTATTTTTGCGCCATGATGAAAGAGCTACCTCTCTCCAAGGTCTATCAGTTCATCGAGCCCGGCCCGGTGATGCTACTAACCACGCAAGCCCCAGGGGCGAAGCCGAATGTCATGGCGATGTCCTGGCATATGATGGTGGAGTTCGAACCGCCGCTCATCGCCTGCGTGGTGGCGGCGGGGAATTACAGCTTCGAGGCTTTGCAAAAGACGCATGAATGCGTCCTTGCCGTGCCGCCCGCCGACCTCGCCAAGATCGTCACCGATATTGGCAATTGCACTGGCGGCGATACGGATAAATTCGGCTGTTTCGATCTCACGCCCCTGCCCGCCTCACATGTCGCGGCACCTTTGATCGGCGAAGCCATGGTCAATCTGGAATGCAGGGTGAAAGACACGAAAATGGTAAAGCCCTACAACCTCTTCGTGCTGGAATGCGTGAAGGCCTGGGAAAACCCGAAGCTCAAGGACGCGCCGATGCTGCACCATCACGGCTACGGAAATTTTTCCGTGGATGGTGATCGCATCCACATAAAATCCAAAATGCGCTAGAGCCGGATGACATGAGATCGAATCGCCCCGGCGATCGCTCTCATGTCTGAATCCGTCTCTGAATTAATGAATTAGAGGGCGATTCAGACTTCAGTTCCGCTCGCAAAGCGAGCGAACCTAAAGTCATCGCACTCTAAATTTCAGGAAATTTCGGAATCAGCCCGCTGGCCTCGGCCATCGCCCGGCTTTCGGCGATCGAGGCGCTGACCATCAGCGCCGCCGCCAAGGCCTGCTTGCCCGCCAACCCGTCCACCATCACCGGCGCGCCATCCAGGCAGGCGGCAAAGAACGCCTCATGCTCGGCGGAGAGCGCGTCATGGTCCTGCCAGCCTGCCTGCTCGATGCCGAATTCCGGGAAGCCCGGCACCTTGGTGCCGATGCCCCGCCCCACCAAGGTGAGTTTCCGGGCCGAGAAATCCACCGTTAAATAGCCGGTTTGCGAGAAGATGCGCATTTTGCGCTCGGTTTTAAGCGAGATGCGGCTGGCGGTGATTGTCGCCACCGCACCGGAAGCGAAACGGATACGCGCATTGGCGATGTCATCAAACGTGCTGGCCACGGGCGCGCCCACCGCGTCCACGCTCACCACCTCCGAATCGGCCAGGGTGAGAATCAGGTCGAGGTCGTGGATCATGAGGTCCAGGATGACCGAGACATCCGTGCCGCGCGGCT
>JAGWOU010000171.1 GCA_028870815.1 Rhodospirillales bacterium
GCATGGAAAGCCGCCCGGAATCCCAGCCGATCACCGAACGCCGGGGCGAGCCGCCGGGGTTGGGGGCGAGCAGGCACTGGATTTCCACCAGCACGGGGCGTGTGCCTTCCAGCCCGGCCAGCACAGCACTTCCCGCCACGTTGCCGCGCCGCTCCGCCAAAAACAAAGCCGAGGGATTGGCCACCTGCGAGAGCCCCTGGCCGGTCATCTCGAACACACCAATCTCATCCGTGGCGCCGAAGCGGTTCTTCATGCCGCGCAGGATTCGGAACTGATGGCCGCGATCGCCTTCGAAATGCAGCACCACATCCACCATGTGCTCCAGCACGCGCGGGCCGGCGAGGGCACCTTCCTTGGTCACATGGCCGACGAGCAGCAGCGCAAAGCCCTGGGTTTTGGCGGCGCGGATCAGCTCGAACGCGCTGGCCCGCACTTGCGTCACGGAGCCAGGGGCGGAATCGACGCTGTCCGTCCACATGGTCTGGATGGAATCGATGACCACCAGCTTGGCGTTGGGGAAATGCGGTAGCGAGGCCAGGATATCCCCCAGCTGGGTGGCGGCGGCCAGATGCAGGGGCGCGTTGGAGAGGCCGAGCCTGAGCGCGCGCATGCGGATCTGGTCGATGGATTCTTCGCCGGAGATATACACCACCTCCTGCCCGGCGCGGCCCAAAGCGGCGCTGGCTTGCAGCAGCAAAGTGGATTTGCCGATGCCGGGGTCGCCGCCTACCAGCACAACCGAGGCAGGGACAAGCCCGCCGCCCAGCACACGGTCGAACTCCTCGATGGTGGTGGGCACGCGCGGCGGTGGCGGGGTAATGCCCTCCAGCCCGACGAATTCGATTTTCGCCCCGGCGCGGCGGGATGAATCCTTGATGCCGCCGGGCAGGGCTTTGGGTGCCACCTGCTCCTCTAGCGTATTCCACTCGCCGCAGGTTTCGCAGCGCCCGGCCCATTTTGGAAATACCGCCCCGCAGGCGGCGCAGGCATAGGTTTTAACCGGCTTCGCCAAAATCAGCTTGGCTGCCAGCCGTAATTCTTCGCCAGAAACGCCAGTAATTGCGGCTGTTCAGCGGGCACGAAGGCGAGTGTGGTGAGCGCATTGGCCAGTACCGGGGCTGGTTGCAGTGAAATGGAGCTGGCCTGGGCGGCGGCACTTACCGCCGGGCTGTTGGCGGCCTGCTGGGCCGCGCTGCGCCACTGCGCCACTGCGGAAGGGTCGGTGAGGCGTGGCAGCACCATCAGAAAATCCAGCCGTGCTGCGGCGGCGGCGGCCTCATAAGCGGAGGCGAGTAGCGGGCTCACCGCCGGGCCGAGCGCCGAAGCAATGGGCAGGCCAGGAAATAGCGGGTCCGCCACGGTTGTGCTGCCGGCCCCCGGCGCGCCGATGGAAAAGGCCGGCACCGCGCCCGAGGCGGTGAGCGGGGTAAGGTCTTCTGGCACACCCTCGCCGCTGATGAACACCGCGTCCACGGATCCGGCGATGAAGGCGCGGGTCTTATCCTCGCTGCTATGCATGCCAAAAACGGGCGCGGTGGCGACACCGAGCCTGGCCAATGCCAGCAACGCCGCGAGATCAGCACTTTGCGGCTGCGCCACGCCGATGCGCAGCGGGGCCATTTTCTGCAATATTTCCAGTGTTGGCGTGCTGCCGGGCGATGCGCGCAGCATCAGCACGCCGGAATTGCAGCCGGTTAACAGCGGGGTCCAATGTGTCGGGTCGAAATGCACCCTTGCATCGCCGGTGAGGTAGGCGATGAGCGCCGCACCGGGCAGGATGGCGGCGCTGCGCCCGTCCGGCACCAGCAACGCGTCCAGCCGGTTGGCGCCGGTCACGCCATCCAGCCCACCCACGGGCTGCGGCACGATGTTTGGCGTGCCAGGATAAACATCTGAAATCGCGAGCGCGAAGGCATTGCCCCAACGGCTGGTTTGCCCGCCATTTGGCCCCGCCACAAGCAGGGTCATCGGTCCCGGGGCTGGTTGAGCCGCCGTCTGGCCGCGCGCCAAGCCCGGCAGCAAGGCCGATGCAGCCAGGGTACCCAGCATGTGCCGGCGGTTCATTTTGGCTCTGCTCCGCGTTTCCTCAAAGCCCAAGAGATTACGCAACCCTGCTCGTCCGTCAATCGTCGTACTGCATCAGCGCTTCAACCGGCACGTCGAGTTTCTCCCGCCCTTTAAGGAAGGTAAGCTCGATCATGACGGCGGCGGCAACAACCTCCGCGCCGACATTCCGCAATAGCTGGATGCCTGCCCCCATGGTGCCGCCGGTGGCCAGAAGATCGTCCACCACCACCACGCGTGCCCCGGGGGCGATCGCGTCAGCTTGGATTTCCACACGGTCGGAGCCGTATTCAAGCGCGTAATCCAGCCCCACGGTGGCGCCGGGCAGTTTGCCGGGCTTGCGGATCATAACGAAACCGCAGCCGAGCTTCAGCGCCAAGGGTGCGGCCAGCAGGAAGCCCCGGCTTTCCACGCCCGCAAGCACGGTGGGATGATAAGCCCGCACGCTGTTGGCAAGCCGCCCCATCGCCACTTGCCAGGCATCGGCATGCCGCAGCAGCGTCGAGATATCGTAGAAAAGGATTCCCGGCTTGGGAAAATCCGGGATGCTGCGGATGTGATCTTTAAGGTCCATAATGGCGCCTCTATAAACGACCCTGGCCTTACGGCAAATTTTCGGGGCTGGCTGGCGTGTTCCAGGCGGCGGCGGTTGTATCGTCGGCCTCGCGGGCATCCACCCAGCTTGTCGTGCCGTCTTGCATTTCCTCGGCCTTCCAGAAAGGTGCGCGGGTTTTCAACTGGTCGATGAGATAGGCGGTGGCGGCCAGGGCGTTGCCGCGATGCGCGCTGGCCGCCGCCGTGAAGACGATGTTCTGCCCCGGCTCCAGCCTGCCAACGCGATGGATGATGATGCAGCCGGTCAGCGCCCAGCGGGCTTCAGCCTCGTCGGCCAGGCGTTCCAAAGCTTTTTCAGTCATGCCCGGATAATGTTCGAGGCAAAGCGCCTTCAGCCCGCCATCCGGCGCCTGCCGCACGATGCCGATGAAGCTTGCTAACCCGCCGGTGCCAGCGCCGCTCAAGCGTCCCAGCAGCGCGCCCGCGTCGAAATCCTGCTCCTGCACCGCCACCAGCCGCATGGGCGTTAGCCTCCGGTTACCGGCGGAAAAAAGCCGATCTCTTTCGGCCTGCCCAAAGGCGCGTCAAGCGGCTGGAATTCCTGGTCTATGGCGCAGCGCACGGGTTTTTCATCTGAAAACGCTTTGGCATAGCCGGGGCCCTGGGTGCGCAGCCACGCGATCAATGCCCGGGGCGTATCCACTCCCGGCGGCGGTTCCAGCTCCTCGCTGCTTTTGCCAATACGTTCGCGTAACCAGGCGAAATAAAGAATGCGCATGTAACCCTATCGTTCGTGGCCGGGCACGAGCGCAGGCGTCTGCGCCACGCCCCCCTGCATATCATAAAGATTGCCGCTGTTGGTGATGCCCTCGGCACCATTGACCTGCCCGTTCGGGCCCGGCGGGTAGGGCGACGGCAGAGAGGGCGTGTATCCCTGCCCCAAAGGCAAATTGGCGTTCTTCGCCACCTCGCTCAATGTCGGGAATGGCTGCTCGGGTCCGGGCCAGACATCGCCGGCCTGGGTTTGCAGCGGGGTGATGGCGGGGGATTTGCCCAGGGCGCGCTGGGCGGTTTCGCTGGCGGCGGGCGGGGCGTTCGGGTTGCCGAAAGGCCACGTGGCATGCGACAGAAATGTGCCGCCGCCAGCGCAGCCTGTGAGGGAGAGTGCAGCGAACAAAGCGGGGATGGTGCGCAAAAACTCTGCTCCTTCAGCCATTGCCGGCCTTGTTTAACCCAAGAGCCGGAATCAGGAAATCCGCGACATTGGTGGGATTGTCCAGGGGCAGCACCGTTACCGGGCAATCCGGCAAGGGTGTATCCGCCGCCACGGCCAGCAAATGTTCATCCGGCCAGGGGGCTGGCTTGCCAAGCGCTTCGCGGTACACGCCCAGGCGCGGCAAAGCCTCGGCCTTGAACCCTTCCACCAGCACAAGGTCCACGGGGGTTAGCCGCGCCAGCAGCGCCTCCAGCGGTGCCGGTTGCCGGGAGAATACGGCAAACCCATCCTGTGTGGTCAAAATCACTTCCCGCGCTCCTGCCTCGGCATGCACGAAACTGTCTTTGCCCGGCTTATCCAGCGTCACACCATGATGCGCGTGTTTGACGGTGGAGACGCTGAGCCCACGCGCCTTGAGCAGCGGGATCAGCGCGGCGATCAGCGTGGTCTTGCCGGCGCCCGACCAGCCGGAAACGGCGAGGATTTTCATGGCGCTCAGGACGCGGTGTTGTGCGCGCCGGCATGGCGCAAACCGGCGGTGAGGTAATCCCAGCCGGTGATGAGGGTGAGGGCCGCCGCCAGCCACAGCAGCAAGAAGCCGATGCCGCCGACATGCAGAAAGCCTAGCCCGATGACCCGCGCCCCCGTATCGCCCAACAGCAGGAAGCCAAGGGCAACCATCTGCACACCGGTTTTCCATTTCGCCAGCTTGGTAACCGGCAGCCCGACGCGGATACCGGCGAGGTATTCCCGCAGGCCCGAGACCAAGATCTCCCGCAGCATGATGACAATGGCGGGGTAGATGCCATAGCCCGGCATATGGCCGAAGCCGACAAGGCACATCAGCGTCGCGCCGATCAGCAGTTTATCCGCGATCGGGTCCAGCATGCGCCCGAAATCCGAAAGCTGGGCAAGCTCGCGGGCCAGCTTGCCGTCCAGATAATCGGTGATGCCGGCGAGGGTGAACAGCAGTGCGGCACAAAAATCCGCCCAGGGCATGCCAATCGCCTCCAGCAGCACCAGCAGCGGAATGGCGCAGATGCGCGACAGGGTGAGGATGTTCGGCAGATCGGTCAGCATTGCGCTGAACACTAGCGGGGATTTTGCGCGGGCGGAACACTCAGCGCGGATTCAATGCGCCGTATTGCTGCGGCCCCGGCCGTCTGGCTGGCTTCCTCCAACGCGCGGTAGGCGGCAAGCAATTCCTCGCCCAGTGCAGTAAGGCGTGCCCCGCCATGGGCGGCGCCGCCCTTGGCGGTTTCCACCAGCGGCGTGGCGAAGCTGGCGTTGAGCGATTCGACCAGACCCCAGGCGCGTTTATAGCTCATGCCCATGCGCCGCCCGGCCGCCGCGATGGAGCCGGTTTCCGCGATCAGCGCCAGCAAATCCGCCCGGCCAGGACCCATGATGACGCCATGGGAGCCGTTGAGCCGTAATCGCAGCTGGAGAGGTGAAGAATCCGCCATGGCGCTATTCAACCACGCCAGGGGTTTGA
>JAGWOU010000172.1 GCA_028870815.1 Rhodospirillales bacterium
CGCACTTATTCGCCGGCGTGCTGGCCGGGCGACACCTCAATTGAATACGAGAGAGGCGGCTCTAGATATTGGTACGCATGAATTTTCTTATGGCGGCAGAACCGAGATTCTGTCTACACGGGAATACGCGCTGATGCAGGCGCTAATGGAACGGCCTGGCCAGATCCTCTCTCGTACGCAAATTGAAGACCGCCTTTATGGCTGGGGCGGGGAGGTGGAAAGCAACGCGGTGGAAGTGTTGATCCACTCGCTTCGCCGCAAATTCGGAAAGAGCGTTATTCTTAATATCCGCGGCGCAGGTTGGATGGTTTCCAAATGAGAGCCCAACGCTCTCTGCGCAAGACCACTTTTGTTTGGGTCACCGTACTGCTGGCTGTGGCGGGATCGATTGCGGCCAGTGTGGCGTATCTATACAGCAAAAGCGAGACCGCCGATTTCCTAGATGGGCAGCTCCGCCAGATCGCGCTGAATGCCGGACCGGGATTGTCTACCGCCGCGGCGCCCACGGCAGCGGACCAAGACCCTGAGGACCGCGTTGCGGTATCCATATGGGATGCGAATGGACGTCTCGTGCATCAATCCCTTCCGGGCGTGGCCCTCCCGCTGCTTCCCAGCGTTGGCTTTGCCGTCCTCAGGATTAACGGTGAAGCTTGGCGGGTTTATTCGCTGCATGGCGGGAGCCGTTCTGTGGAAGTTGCCCAGCGCGTTACCGTGCGGAACGAGATTGCGGGCAATGCCGCGATGGGTGTCGCCTTGCCTGTGCTGCTGCTTATCCCGCTTTCCTGGCTGGTGGTTGGCCTCGCATTGCACCGCACATTATGGCGGCTTGACGTTCTGGCTGACGACCTCGCCACGCGCAGCGTCATGGCCACGGAGCCATTGCCGCTTATGGATGTTCCTGCTGAATTGACACCCTTGGTGGCTGGCATGAATAGCCTGATCGTGAGGCTGCACGAAGCGCTTGCGGCCCAGAAGCGGTTTCTCGCGGACGCCGCGCACACATTGCGTACGCCAGTCGCCGCTTTGCAAATTGAAATCGGCAATCTCACCCCGGATGTTCCACCAGCACGAACACGGCTGCAAGCGCTGGTGGCAGGCGCGCGCCGGGCCGCGGGGCTGGTGGATCAGCTGCTGCGTTTGGCGCGGCTTGACGAACCGCAATTTCCGCGGGGTACTTTGTTTGATGCCGGTGCATTATTGCTGGGCTGCGTGGCGGATCAAGCCGCATTTGCGGCACACAAAGGCATAGATCTTGGCGCGGGTATTTCTTCCCCAGCCCTAATTCGTGGTGTGGAAGATGAGGCGCGTACATTATTCACAAATTTGATTGAAAACGCGCTCACTTATACCCCGGAGGGCGGCAAGGTTGATGTTTCCTTGCGCCCATTCGGCAACTGGTTCGCGGCTGAGATATTGGATACCGGCGCAGGTCTTCCTCCCGGCGCCGAGGCGCATATTTTCGAGCGCTTTTATCGCGCCGCGCCGGAAGTTGCGGATGGTACCGGTTTAGGTTTGGCGATTGCGCGCCGCATCGCCGATCGTCACAGTTTTGGGCTTGATGTTCGCAACCGCGCGGATGGGATTCGCGGCGTGTTGGCGCGGGTGACCATGCCCGCTGCCGGGGCCTAAGTTTCACCTAAGTTTTCTTTGGCAAAACCCCTGCGAGGCGGCTGGCAAGACTGGCGCCGCGATTGAACCATCAATGGAGACTGATGATGAAGTTTATGTACCCCGCTTGCGCGTTTAGTGTTCTAGCGATCCTCTCAGGGCTCGCCAGCCCCGCGCTCGCGGATGCCCCCAATTCAGCACATTCCGTTCCGCAACTTGGCCAACGGCATGTGAACTACGCCAACGTCCAGGCCGCTCAAAATGTAAGCGGGTCTATTAATCCGGCTACCGTCAACACGCAGCAAGCGGTACATTCCATGGCTCAGGTGGGTATGCGGCATGTGAATAATGTGGCCTATAGCGGCCAGAATCTGGCCGGCAACGCCCAAGTCAGCCTCGATGAGGCGCAGGCAATCGCGCTGAAGGCTCAGCCTGGCAATGTGACCGGCAAAGAACTGGAGAAAGAACCCGGCGGTAGCGGTCTGCGCTACTCGTTCGACATCAAATCCGGCGCGGATACGCATGAGGTAGGCATTGATGCGGCAACCGGCGTGGTGCTTGAAAACAGCGTCGAGGGCCCGAACGCAGACTAACCTCATTATGTGGGAAGCGAACCTGCCCCACATGGGGCAGGCGTTTTACAACTGGCTAGCGGCGTCACGGTTGTCCGAGCAGCACTTCTCCATTCCACTCCAGCCCTGAAATGCTCGGTGCTCGGCTTTCAGTCCGTGCCCCAGGCAGGCTTGATTTCAGAATTCGCAAGGCGGCATTTACGTCATCGCGTTCGTCGACGAGGCTGGCCAGCGGCTTCAAATGCTCCACTTTCTCGGTCGCCACGGTGCCAATCCAAAGCGGCTGGGTGCCCGCATCGTTAGACAACACCGTGCCGGAGGGCCAGACCCGCAAAATCAGCCGTTGAGCCGGGGGCACATCGCCGCCGGTTTTTATCATTACCAGCGCCTCGGCTCTGCCATTATCGAGATGCGGCAAAACGGGTAGCGCGCCCGGCTTGGCATTAGGCAAGAGCCATTCCGTCGACGAGGACAGATCCCACGGCGCGGGCGGTTGCCAGCCCTGGGCCAGCAATTCCGCCCGCAGAGCCGCCAGCGGCCCGGCCCATTGCAAGGTGAACGGCTCCTCGTAATCGCCCAGCAGATCCACGCGCTGCACCGGCAGCTCAGCCCAGCCACCATCACGCCAACTGGTCAGCGGCATGCTCCGCGTTGGTATTGCGAGCGCATAGCGCCGCATATCTGCGGAATGAGCCGTGGCGATATGCAACCCGCCAGCAGCAAGCAAGGTAGCCAGCACAGCGGCAGCCAAACCGCCCGCCCGCACATCCCGGCGTGCATGCTGCAGATACACAATACCAAGCAGCGCCACCCAGGCGATGCCAAAGGCCAATCCCGCCATCACGTCGGAAAGCCAGTGTACACCCAGATACAACCGGGAGAATGCGACCGCACCCACGAACAGCACCGCCGCGAGTGTTACCGCCAGGCGAATGCGCCCGCTAACTTCGCGGCAGATCAGCACCACTTAAAACCCATAAAGCGCCACGCTGGCGGTGGCATGGCCGCTGGGGAAGGAATAGGCGTTCCAGCCGTGATACAATGCTTCCGGCCTGGGCTGCTGTAAGGATAGCTTGAACAAGAACGCAAACAGGCTGGCTCCGGCCACGGAGGCAACTCCGTAAGCCGCCGCCCGCCAGGCCCGCTGCCAGGCCAGCCAAGCCAAAACCGCCAGCAGAACAGGCACGACGACACGGGCATCGCCCATTTCCGTAATCGCCACCATCACCTGATCGACAACCGGCACGCGAAGCGATTGCAACAGGTGAAACACCGCCCGGTCTGTTCGCACCAGCGGGTCGCCCGCAAGCACATCTTGCAACACGCCGAAAAACAGCCACAGGCCGCCGATCAAGGCGAGGCCCAACACCACCAGCCCCAATGTTTCGGGCCGCTCAGGGTCGAGCAGGGAGCGTACAAGGCGGCGCGGCCAGCTATCTTGCGCCTCGGCCCATTGCCGCACGGGCCCACGCAGGCGCACAAGTAACCCGATCGCCCGGCGCGTTGCCCAGGGTGTAAGCCAAACCACCAGCGCCAGCGCCGCCGCCAAGATAAGCACCAGAACGACAAGCCGCCCGGCAATGGCGTGCAGAACGGTGAGGGAGGCGCCAATCGCCATGCCGAAAAGAATATGCGCCAGGGCGAATAGTGCGGCTGCACAGGCGTCAACGGCGTAAAATTGCGCGGCCACCATGCCCGACATTCCCGCCACCATGGGAATCGCGGCGCGTACACCTGGCAGAAAGCGCGAGACCAGTACCGCCTTGCTGCCATGACGGGAGAAGAACGCTTCGCCCGAAGCCAGCAGGCCCGGCCGCTTGCGCAGCGGCCACATAGCCATTGCGTGTTGCTTATAGTGGCGTCCGAACAAATAGGAGAAGCCGTCCCCGCTCATGGCCCCAGCCGCGGTGGCGCCGATCAGCGGCCACATGGCCAAGGCGCCGTCCGGCACCAGCGCGCCAAGCCCGACGATGACCGCCGTGCCGGGCACCAGCGCACCAACCACCGGGAAGGCTTCTGCCCCGGCAAGCAGAAAAGCCAACCCATAAGCCAGCAGGCTATGCGCGGCGGCAAACGCGATAATGGCGGAGACAAAGGCTTGCATCAGGTTAGTAAGCTATACTGCCGCCGCTCAGACACCAAACCGCCGCTCGCGCCGTTGATAGGAACGGATGGCGCGCAGATAATCGATCCGCCGCATCACCGGCCAGTTCACGTCACAAAAATACAGCTCGCTATGCACGCTTTGCCAGAGCATGAAGCCGGAAAGGCGTACCTCGCCGCTGGTGCGGATGATCAGATCCGGGTCTGGCACGTCAGCCAGATAAAGATGCCGCCGGATTGTTTCTGGAGATACGATAGCCGCGGCCTCCGCCGTGGTCAGTCCATGCGCGGCACAGTCGGCCAGCAATGCGCGCACGGCATCGGCTATTTCTTCGCGTCCGCCGTAGCCAATAGCCAAAGTCACGGTTATTTGGTCGTTCTCGCGTGTCGCTGCCTCAGCCGCGTCAATCGCCTCCAGCAAGGCGGTGGGCAGCAGGTCTCGCCGGCCCATGGCGGTGATATGCACGCCTTTGCTACGAATATGAGGATCTGCCGCCAGGGCGCGCATCTTGGCTTCCACCGCGCCAAAAATTCCGCCAATTTCCGTTTCCGGCCGGCGCAGATTATCTGGCGAAAACACCCATAACGTGACCCTGCGTACGCCGAGATTGGCGCTCCAGGTCAATATTTCGTCCAGCTTTGCCGCGCCAAGGTGGTAGATGGCTTCTGGATTCTGCAGCCCAGCCTCGCGCGCATGGCGCCGGTTGCCATCAAGAATGATGCCAATATGGCCAGGTATCTGGAAGGCTTTTACTTGCTTCTCGAGTTGGCGTTCGTAAAGATTATATACCATCCGCCAGATAGGCGCGGTGCCCCATCGCAGTCCGCGTTGCACCCGTGTTAAGCTGGCTGGCAAATCATAGCCCTTTCTCGATGACGGCTGATTGTAGCATCTCAAAGGGTTGATGGTCTTGCAATGCCCCCTGCCGCATAAGCTGTGAAGCCAAGTTTTGTGTTAGCGGCGAGGGAAAGGCCGCGGGATTT
>JAGWOU010000173.1 GCA_028870815.1 Rhodospirillales bacterium
TATCCGTAGTTTTTCAGGTAGTTTGAGCATTCACTTGGTGTGTAGTTACTGACGATTGTTCCGATGGTTTGCCAAAGTGCCTCGCGGCTTCGCGGGGCTGCTTTTCGCAGCATGGTTTTCAGCTTTGCGAATACTTGCTCGATAGGGTTCTGGTCCGGCGAATAGGGTAGCAACAGGCGAAATTCTGCCCCGCGTTTGATGATAGCTTCGGCTACGCCTGCGACTTTGTGGCTGGGCAAGTTGTCGGCGATGACGATGTCGCCCGGGCGGAGCGTGGGCGCCAGGAATTGTTGAATATAAGCGCGGAAGGCGGCACCGTTGATCGGGCCATCCAGCACCAATGGGGCCACGATCTGGTCGTGCCGTAAGCCGGCCAAGAAGGTTGTTGTTTTCCAGTGTCCCCAGGGGGCATGGCCGATCAGCCGTTGCCCTCGCGGCGCACGGCCACGTAGCCGGGTCATGTTGGTCTTGGTCCAGCTCTCGTCCAGGAAGACCAAACGCTGCGGGTCGAGTTTCGGCTTTGCCTCGTCCCACAGCCGGCGCGCCTCGGCGACATCAGCGCGTAGCCGCTCGGCAGCGATCAGCGTCTTTTTTTGAGCGTCAGATCGAGTGCCTTTTGCCTTTTCCACATTGCTTTTATGCTGAGTGGAATGCCCAGCTCCGTGCCAGCCCAGTCCACCAGTTCCGCCAGCGTCGCATCGGGTGACGCCTGCACACGCGCACACAAGGCGACATCATGCCCCGCGAGCTTGGCAGGCGTATGTGAGCGTTGTGCGCCGGCGCACAGATCACCTTGGCGGTCCCGGCGTTGCCGCGCCTTGATGACGTAGGAACGGCTGACGCCAAAACGGACGCTAACCACCGCCGCGCTGCCACGTGCTGCCAAAACACGATCACGCAAATCCTGCGAGTGGGCTTGCCCGCGACGATAACCCATGGATGACCTCCGGTTCCAACCGGAAACCGATGAAGCACAAAACAGGGCCGCGCCGGAAGACCCGATTCCAGTCAGATTCAAACCGCTTTAGTATGGCACGACATGCAAATCTTATGGCGTAATATGCCACTGATATGGCACTATATGCTGGCTATGGTCCGGTCATGAAGCACGGTTCCTTGAAACCGTATCGATCACTTTCTTCAAGAAACGGAATATGCATATGGCCCAAAAGGTCGTTCTCGTCACAGGCGCTTCGTCCGGCATCGGGGAGGCCACCACGCTCAAACTCAAGAACCTAGGCTACACAGTCTACGGAGCCGTGCGTCGCATCGACCGGATGCAACACCTCGCCAAGGACGGTATCCATATCCTCGCAATGGACGTAACAGATGACGATTCGATACAGGCGGGTATCGAGAAGATAAGTGCCGAGACCGGCCGTATCGACGCGCTCGTCAACAATGCCGGCTACGGCCATCACTTATTTGAATGAAAACTGGACGGAGGAAGATGGCGGCGCGCTGGAGTTATGGCGGTTAACAGCTACGACGACCTACTTGCGCAAAAAATGGATCAGCCTGGCAGAAAAGCACGAATGGCAGAAGCAATCTCCGCCGCATGGGTTTCCAGCGCGAAATGGCCTGTATCGAAAAACTGCACGGTGGCATCAGGAATATCACGCTTGAATGCCTCGGCGCCTGGGGGCAGGAAGAACGGATCATTTTTGCCCCATACCGCGAGGAAGGGTGGTTTGTGGGTTCGGAAATAATTTTGGAAGACCGGATAGAGCTCGACATTGCTTTTGTAATCGCCAAAGAGGTCAAGCTGGATCTCATCAACGCCCGGCTGGGAAAGATAGAAATTGTCGAGCGAATATCCGTCGGGCGATACAAGAGCCGTATCAGCCACGCCATGTGTATATTGCCAAATCGTAGTCTCGGGCTTCAGAAAGGCACGCAACACGTTTCTGTTGTCTAAGGTCGGGTTTTCCCAATAGGCGCGGATGGGGTTCCAACCATCACTCAAGCCCTCTTCATAGGCGTTGCCATTTTGCGAGATAATCGCCGTAATCCTTTCCGGATGCTTAACCGCGAGGCGGAAGCCGGTCGGCGCACCGTAATCAAAAACATAGAGGGCGTATCGGTCAAAGCCGATAATTTCAGTAAAGCGCCCGATGATATCCGCCATCCGCTCAAAACTATGGCCCCGGCCCGGCAGGCTGGATTTACCAAAGCCCGGCAGATCCGGCGCCACAATATGGAAGCGGTCAGCCAGCAACGGAATCAGGTCTCGGAACATATGGCTGGCGCTTGGGAAGCCATGCAGAAGCAGAAGCTTCGGTGCGCCAGCAGGACCGGCCTCGCGATAGAAAATCTCAACACCATCCACATCGGCGGTTCGGTAACTAACGGTGATCATCGACTATCTCCTTGGCTTTATAGTAACTTTTTAAGTTCATATAATAAGGTTATTAAACGCCTGCGCTCTGAACCACTTGAATTGCCTCACGCAGCAGCTGCATAACGGCGTC
This sequence comes from Rhodospirillales bacterium, assembly GCA_028870815.1. Lineage (GTDB taxonomy): Bacteria > Pseudomonadota > Alphaproteobacteria > Acetobacterales > Acetobacteraceae > Acidocella. Next base: position 2,472 of record JAGWOU010000173.1, read on the forward strand.
AGGGGCCGTTACGAGCGGGGCATGATCAACGGCATGGACCTTCGTCCGCGCCTGCATGCGCGCCGCCATGAAATGCTGTGTCTCAGGGGCGATCATCCGGTCCTGCTCGGCCACCAGGAACCAGGACGGGCGGTCTTTCCAAAGCGGCCGCGGCACGGGAACGGTTATGCAGGCCGGCGAGATCGGGCGCTGGACGGCGGCCAGCACAGCGAGTTCATCTGCCGCTGCGTCCTGCGCGAAGGCACCGGCAAAGGCGTCCCCGGGTAGATAGATCAACCCATGAGCATCCGGGGCGAGCTTAGGCGCCTGCGGATGCGGTGCGGCGCGATAAAATACCTCCGCGACCGTCTCGCCCTCGTCAGGGGCAAGTGCCGCGATATAGGCGAGCGCTTTCACCTTCTCATTCCGCGTGGCCGCGATGACAGCCCCGGCATAGGCGTGACCAGCCAGCACAACGGGGCCAGACACACGCTCCAGCGTGCGCTCAAGCGCCGCCACATCTTCCTGGAATGACGTAAGCGGCAGGGGGACCGCCACAGCCCGGACACCCTCGGTCGCCAATAATTTAACGATCTTGGCCCAGCTTGATCCATCGGCCCAAGCGCCGTGACCCAATACTACACTGACATTATTTGAGGACATTACCGCTATCCTTTGAGGATTGAGGAAAAAGTAACCTTGTTGTTTGTTCTTTAGTGGTTATCTATGATTAGATAACTTGTCAACAAGATTTTTAGTGGTTATCTAAAATCATGACCATATAAGGCGCCAAGCAAGTACTGCTTGGGCAAAGAGGAGTTGCTATGGAGTTTCTTCCACCTGCGATTTTTGTTGGTGATTCGCCCGGGCTCGATTTCCTGAACTCGATCGCCACACCGGTAGATACGCCCATTGAGTGGATCAGTGACGGGGAAGCCTATCTAAATTGGCTTGAACAAGCCGGCTTGGCGCCTTGTGGAGTGCTTCAGGACATGAGGGGGCGCGCATTGCCTGGTGAATTAGATAAGATTGCGGACCAAGCGCGGCATCTGCGCGAGTGGTTCAGGGAATTCGTGCGAAAGTACAAAGGGCACCCGCTGCCGCCAACGGCACTCAATGAACTGAAACCGCTCAACAGCTTGCTCGAACGCGATGAGTTTTTCAGACGGATCACCCCATCCTCATCGGAACAAAACCCATTCACACTCCAGCCCGTGCGCATATGGCGCACCCCTGATGCGCTGCTGCTTCCCGTCGGAGAAGCTCTAGCGCGACTTCTCTGCACGGAAGATTTTACCCAAGTAAAAGCCTGCGAAGGCCCTGCATGTACGCTTCTATTCGCCGACCACACCAAGGGCCATGGGCGACGTTGGTGCAGCATGGCAATCTGCGGCAACCGCGCGAAGCAGGCAGCTCACCGGCAACGCTTAAAGGCACGCCGGCGTTGAAAGCATCGCAAACAGCATAATTGCCCGTCAGAAGTTCGGTGGAAGCATGCCGCATGATCGCGCTATCTCAGACACGCTGGCAAAAAAATCTAGCAGGCCACCTCCATATGACCAACAGGATCATTGCAGGATTGTGGGAGGGGGTGAACGGACATTGTGTGACTGGGGTCGAAAGCCTACGGGCCGCTTTGGGGTAAATATAGGGAGAGAGCATTGCGGGCCTCTGGCTCCAACCGACTGTTGTCTCACCGGAACAGACCTGTAGAAATCATCCTGTAATCTGTTAGAGCTCTCTGGAGAAAAAATAAAACCAAGCGACTATTGCGGATAGTTTCATTGTCCATCGAAAAAAGTTCAAATTGAACGACAAAGGATTGTCAGCATGGTCTCTAGCCTCCAGCAAGACTCTTTTGACCTTCAGGTCCGATTAAAAACTCTATCAACCCGCGTACTCGTGCTGTTACCGCACGGCCAGGTGGCATCATAGTAAAAATGCCGGCCCCTTCGAGTGGATAGTCTGGCAGCAGTACTTCCAGCGCGCCTGACAAGACGGCTTCGTCCACGATGAAATCAGGCAATTTGGCTAGCCCCAATCCGTTGATTGCGGCATCGCGCAGCATCTCGCCATTGTCGGAGCGTAACCGGGTATGCATTGCTACATATTCCCAGCTTTCACCCTGGCGAAAGCGCCAACGCTCGGCTTTTCCTTCGTTGACGTAGAGTAACGCCTGATGGCGGGAGAGGTCGCGGGGCTGAATTGGACGACCGTGCATCGCGAGATAGGCAGGGCTGCCTACCAGATATCGTTCTACGCTGCCGACCCGCCGTGCCACCAAAGAGGAATCTGTCGGATTGCCGATCCTGACCGCAAGGTCATATCCGCCTGTGATCAGATCGGCAGGTTTGTCTTCGAAGCTTATATCCAGTTCAACGCGCGGATGCGCGGCGGCGAAGGCGGCGAACACGCCGGTAAGCCGTCGGATACCGAATGAGAGCGGCGCCGTTATACGTAATTTCCCAGCGATATCTGCAACCGAAGTCGCCACCATTTCATTCGCAGCCTCCAGCCCGGCCAGAATATTGGCGGCACGGGCATAATAAGCCTGCCCCAGTTCCGTCGGCTGGGCGCCGCGCGCGCCGCGTGTGATCAGCCGCGCCGCGAGGCAGGTCTCCAGATTAGAGAGACGCCGGCTAACGATGGATTTTGAGAGGTTTAGACGCTCCGCTGCGCGGGAAAGACTGCCTGTTTCCACCACGCGCAGGAAAACTTGCAAATCCGCCAAATCTACCCGCAAGCGTTCCATTTTAAGCAACTCCATTGTTCAAACAATTCGTATTCTGCATCTCGCA
>JAGWOU010000174.1 GCA_028870815.1 Rhodospirillales bacterium
GAACCACAGCCAGAGCCCGCGCCACAGGCCGAAGCACCCGAACCCATCCCGGAACCGCCACCGCTCGAACCTGACCCAGAGCCTGAGCCAGCCTCCCCGCCCTTGCGCGATGCCGTTCTGGCGGGAGCGTTCTTTGGTGCCGCCCATGCGGCAACCGCCATCAGCCTGGCGGAGATGTTGTCAGGCCAAACCTCCACACTTTCCACCTGGTTCGGCGCCGCCGCCAAAACTCTGATCCACGACCCCGCCACCCTCCTGGCGCGGCTGGATCACGACATCGCCCGGCTGGATGCGATGATCGCCCGCCAGCTTGATGAAATTCTGCACCACCCACGCCTGCGCCGGCTGGAAGGAAGCTGGCGCGGCCTCGCCTGGCTGGCCTCACGCCTGCCGCTTTCGGGTCGGGTAAAGCTGCGCGTGCTCACCGTCACCTGGGCTGAAATTTGTCGGGACCTGGAACGCGCCGCCGAGTTCGACCAGAGCCAGCTTTTCCGCCGCATCTATGAGGATGAATTCGGCATCGCGGGCGGCGAGCCTTACGGCCTGCTGGTCGCGGATTACGAGGTGCGCCACCGCCCCGGCCCGGGTGCCGTTACCGATGACGTCACCGCGCTTTCCTCTCTGGCCGCCGTGGCCGCCGCGGCCTTCGCGCCGCTGGCCATCGGTGCGTCCCCGGCTTTGTTCGGGGTGGATGAGTTTTCCGAGCTTAGCGGCGTCGCGGACCCTGCCTCCAGCATGGCGGCGGCGGAATATCAGCGCTGGAAGCGTCTGGGCACGCTGGATGATTCCCGCTTCCTCGCTGTCACGTTGCCGCGTTTGCTGATGCGCCTGCCATGGGAGGAAACGCTCTCCCGCCATCGCGGTTTCCGCTATCAGGAACGAATGCGGGACGGCACCGGCCGCGTCACCAGCACGGCGGGCTATCTCGTCGCCGCCTGCGTCATCCGTGCCTTCGAAACCTATTCCTGGCCCGCCGATATTCGCGGCTATGATATCGACCGGCTCGGCGGTGGCATCATCGAGGATTTGCCAGAGCCCTGGTTCTCCACCGACCCCGTGGACGGCTTTGGCCGCCCTGCCCCGGACGTGATGCTGACAGACCGGCAGGAGCGCGCCCTGGTCGCCGCCGGGTTGCTGCCTATTTGCGCCCTGCCTTATGGCGGGGAGGCACTCATCGGCGCCGCCCGCAGCCTGCAAACCCCCACCACTAATTATGTCGGCCCCAATGCCGCTTCCGCCGCTGCCAATGCCCGGCTTTCGGCGCAGTTCAACAGCGTTATCTGCGTCTCCCGCTTTGCCCATTATGTGAAGATCATGGGACGGGACATGACCGGCGCCTTCAAGACCGCGCCGGAAGTGCAGCGCCGCCTGCATGACTGGCTGATGCGCTACACCAACGCCAACACCTCCGCTGGGCTCGATACCATGGCCCGCTACCCGCTGCGCGATGCCAACGTGCAGGTGGAGGAAGTGCCCGGCAAACCCGGCGTATTCACCTGCGCCATCCATCTGCAGCCGCATTTTCAGCTGGACGATGTCGCCGTCTCGTTCCGGCTGATGACCGAGCTGACCTCCCCTGGCCAGCAATGACTGAAAGCAACTTCTGAAATGGATTTACGCACATGGTAGAGACCGAACTTCAGGCCGCCGATCTGTTCCGCGTCGGCCGCCTGGCCGATGCCCTGGCCGCCGCCAATGCGGAGGTGAAGAAGGCCCCGACCGATCTCGGCCGCCGCGTGCTGCTGGCCGAGTTGCTGCTTTTCTCTGGCAATCTGGAACGCGCGGATGTGATTCTGGATGCCGCTGGCCAGCTCGACCCCTCGGTTGCCGTGGTCGTCTCTGAATTCCGCCAGCTGTTGCGTGCTGAAACCGCCCGCCGTCAGCTCTACCGCGATGGCCGCGTGCCGGAACTGCTGGGCGATCTGGAACCTAGCGGCCAAGCCTCCATGAAGGCGCTGGTGGCGCTGCGGGAAGGCAATCTCGCCGAGGCCACCGCCGCTGCCGCCGAAGCCGAGGAATTACGCCCCCGCGTGTCTGGCACAGTCAATGGCCAGCCCTTCGATGATTTCCGCGACGCGGACGACCTCATCCCCGGCTACATCGAAACGCTCACTACCACGGGCAAATATTTCTGGATTCCGGTGTCGCGCATTGAGAGCATGGAATTCCATCCGCCCAAGCGCCCGCGTGACCTTGCCTGGCGCCGCTGCTCGATGAGCGTGAAGGCCGGGCCGGATGGCGATGTTTATATCCCCGCCATCTATTTCGCTGATGGCGAGCCGGACGAAGCGCATCGCCTCGGTCGCGCCACCAGCTGGAGCGAGGGCGAGGGCCCGGTGCGCGGCGTCGGCCAACGCGTGTTCCTGGCCGGAGAGGAGGATCTGTCCATCATGCAGCTCAATGATGTGAGCTTCCAGCTCGACGAATGAGTGACGACACCCTAAGCCGCGGCGCCAACGCCAATATATTCATCGACCGGATGCGCGATTCCGGCGCGCGGGTGAAGCTTTCGGTGTTGGACCGTTTGCTGGATGACGCACCGGAGATGGAACGCGACCGCCCGCTGTCCGCCACCGAGGCGTTGACGGTTCTGCGCCGCGCCGTGCGGCGGGATTTGGAGGCGTTGCTGAACGGCCGCCGCCGCCTGGCCTCGGTGCCCGCTGGTCTCACGGAACTGGCCAATTCCTCCTTCACCTTCGGCCTGCCGGATTTCACGGCCGGGGCGATGCAGGAGGATGGTGCCCGCGAAACATTGCGCCGGGAAATTGAGCGCAGCATCCGCCAGTTTGAGCCGCGCCTGGTGCAGGTTGCGGTGAAGCTGGTGCCCGCGAAGGAGGAGACCAACACCACGCTGCATTTCCGCATCGACGCGCTTTTGCACGCGGACCCGGCGCCGGAGCCGATCAGCTTCGAGACATTGGTGAACGCCGCCACCACCGACATCGCGGTTGCCGGAGGCGAGATTGGCTGATTCCCTGCTACCCTATTTCAACCAGGAACTTACCGCCATCCGCCAGCTCGCGGCGGAATTCGCCCAGGCCCACCCCAAGATCGCGGGGCGGCTGCGCATGAGCCCGGACACGGTGGACGACCCGCATGTGGCGCGGCTGCTGGATGGCGTGGCGTTTCTCTCCGCCCGCGCCCAGGCGCGGCTGGATGACGAGTTCCCGGAACTCACCGATACGCTGCTGAACATTCTCTACCCGCATTATCTGGCGCCGTTTCCCTCCTGCGCCGTCACCCAGTTCACGGCCAAGCCGGACCTCGCCGCGCAGGTGGATATTCCGCCGGGTTTCGAGGTGGAGACAGAAGCCGTGCGCGGGCAAACTTGCCGTTACCGCACCACCAGCCATCTCACCCTCTGGCCGGTGAAACTGGAATCGGCACGCCTTACCGGCCTGCCTTTCACAGCGCCGGTGAACAACCTCGCCAATGGCGCGGTAGCGGTGCTGCGGTTGGTGCTCACCACGCTGAACCCAGAGGTGAAATTCAGCCAGCTCGGCATGGATAAGCTGCGCTTTTTCCTGCGCGGCGGCCCGGCGGCCTTGCGGCTTTACGAGCTGATGGCGGCGCATACGCTGGGTGTGGCGCTTGCCGACACGCCGAACGACATCGCGCCGGTATTGCTGCCCAAAACCGCGATCCAGGAAGTGGGTTTCGCGTCGGAGGAAGCGCTGCTGCCCTGGCCCGCGCGCAGTTTTGAAGGCTTCCGTCTGCTCAGCGAATATTTCGCCTTTCCGCAAAAATTCATGTTTTTGGACATTACCGGGCTGGGGGCGAAAACCCTGGTGCAGGAGAGCAACAAGCTTGAGATCTTCCTGTATCTCAACCACACCTCGTCCGAGCTTGAGCGCACCGTGGATGCGGACATGTTCGCACTTGGCTGCACGCCCATCGTCAATCTTTTTCCGCAGCGCTGCGAGCCGGTGGCGCTGGACCATACCACCACCGAATACCGGGTGCTGCCGGATGCGCGGCGCTCCAGCGTCACGGAGATCTGGCAGGTCAACAGCGCCACGGAGGTGAGGCAGGACAGCACGACCCGCCCCTTCCATCCCTTTTACCGCCTTAGCCGCGATGACGCGCCGGCATCTGGCCAGACTGGCTCCTATCTCGTCACCAGGCGGGATGGCCCGGCCAGTCTCGGTGGCACGGATTGTTTTATCTCCTTGTTCGACACGGGGTTCGACCCAGAGGCGAAGCTGGACAGCGTGCTCTCGGTGGAGGCGCTGTGCCTGAACCGGGATTTACCATCGGATCTGCCTTTTGGCGGCAGCCGTCCGGCTTTGAAGGCCTTGCAGCCCCATACGGGCGTGGCTTCCATGGCCTGTGTTACCCCGCCCACGCCAACCTTGAGGCCGGAGCGCCGGGCGCGTGGCGCGTGGCGGTTGATCTCGCATCTCTCGCTCGGTCATCTTTCCGTCACTGGCGGGGCGGAGGGCGCCGCGGCGCTGAAAGAAATCCTGCGTCTCTACGATCTGCGGGATACGGCGGACACACGCGCCACCGTGGAAGCACTGCTTTCCGTCAAGGCCAGGCCGGGCACGGCGCGGGTGCCGGGCGCGCGGCTTGGCGCCTTCTGCCGAGGGTTGGATGTGGAGTTGGAGTTCGACCAAAGGGCGTATCAAGGTTCCGGGCTTTATCTGCTGGCGGCGGTGCTGGCACGGTTTCTTGCTCTGCACGCCAGCATCAATTCCTTTGTCCGCACGTCCGTGCGGCTGCGCGGCAAACCGGAAGAGGAAGTGCGTTTCCCGCCTCGGGCCGGGGCCAAGGTGCTGCTCTAGCCCATGGCTTTGAAATCCCCTCTCGAACGCCTTGCGGCTTCTCCGCATCTGTTCCGGTTCGACGCCGCGGCGCGGCTGCTGCGCTTGGCTGCCACGGGCCGCCGTAAAGACGACGCGATCCAGTTCGCCGCGCCGCCCAGTTTGGCGCAGCCCGCCGCCGAGGTGCTTGAAGCCAAGGCCCCCCAGCCGGGCAAGCGCGCGAAGCTGGTGACGACGCTTATTGGCCTTACCGGCCCCTCGGCCGAAATGCCGCGCTGGTACACCGAGCTTCTGGCCCAGGCCCACAGGAACAAATCCCGCGCCGTGCTGGATTTTTTCGATCTTCTGGCCCAGCGCCTTGTGGCCGCTTTTGCCTTGGCGGGGGCGAAATACCGCCTGCCTCGCTCGGCCGAGCAGGCCGCGCAGGCGGGGGTGGAGGAGCCTGTCGGCGCCGGCATATTGGCGCTGACAGGCTATG
>JAGWOU010000175.1 GCA_028870815.1 Rhodospirillales bacterium
CGAAATCATGTTCCAGCGCCGTGATGGCCGAGGACATCGACGGTTGAGAAATATTCACCCTCTCCGACGCCAGGGTGATGCTGCCTGTTTCCGCAGTGGCCACGAAATAGCTTATCTGTTTCAAAGTGAAGCGCATTGGCTTATCCATCAGGAAATTTGAACCAAAGTATCATAAGATAATGTTTTACAAAAGCAGGATTGCCGCTGAAACCAGAGCTGACTGCCCAGGAGCATTTGCATGACCTTTTCTCTTGCCGCACGCTGCCCCCGCAGCGGCCAATTCGCCGTGGCGGTGACATCTTCTTCCCCCGCCGTGGCGGCACGCTGTGCCCATGCCCGGGCGGGAATAGGCGCCGCCACCACGCAAAACGTGACAGATCCGCGCTTGGGGCAGCAACTTCTGGATGCGCTTGCGTCAGGCTTAAGCGCCGATGCGGCCGTGGCGAAAGTCTCCAGCGGCGCCAGCTTTCCAGAATACCGCCAACTCACGGTGATCGACCCGCAGGGCCATGTGAGTGTTTATTCGGGCACGAAAACCCTTGGCATATTTGGCGCGGCGCAGGGAAAAAACGCCGTCTCCGCCGGGAATCTGCTGGCCAATGCCGATGTGCCTGGCGCGGTGATAGCAGCCTTCGCGGCAACCAAACCGGAGGACGAACTTGGCGCACGGGTGCTCGCGGCGATGCAAGCAGGGTTGAACGCAGGCGGTGAGGCCGGGCCGATCAAATCCGCCGGACTGATCGTGGTGGACAAGGAAGCCTGGCCCATCGCGGATTTGCGCGTGGATTGGCATGACGAACCACTGGCCGAACTCGCCCGGCTTTGGGATGTCTGGCAGCCGCAAATGTATGATTACGTGACCAGGGCGCTGAACCCCGAGGCCGCGCCATCCTATGGTGTGCCGGGCGACGAGTAACGGTTTTTCTAGAGCCGGATGACATGAGATCGAATCGCCCCGGCGATCGCTCTCATGTCTGGATCCGTCTCTGAATCAATAAATTAGAGGGCGATTCAGACTTCAGTTCCGCTCGCAAAGCGAGCGAACCTAAAGTCATCGCGCTCTAGTCGAGATAATCCTGGTTCAAGCTCCGGCGCATCTCCGCGAAAAATGCCTCGCCGAATTCCGGCTCGCTCTCCCAGGCCAGCGCGGTTTGTTCAGCCGTTCTATCCTGCAACACGCTGAGTTTCCGGCGGGTGCCGTAAGCCAGCATCAGGGTACGCGCCGCGCGCTCGAAATGATAAAAGGCATCGAAGGCCTCGGCAGCACTCGCGCCAGTGCTGAGCAGGCCATGATTGCCCATCATCAATATCTTTTTTTGGCCTAGTATTTTCGCCAGCCTTTCACCCTCGGCACGGTTATCGGCCATGCCGGCATAGGCACCATCTATGGCGACGCGCTTGAAGAAGCGGGCGCTGGTCTGGTCCACAGGGTAAAGGATTGGGTCCCTCAGGCATGAAAGCGCGGTGGCATAGGCGGGGTGCAGATGCACCACGCAACGCGCCTGCGGCACCAGCCGATGGATGGTGCCGTGAATGGCCCAGGCCGTGCTGTCGATATCCTCGGGCAGTTCACTGGCGTTGCAGTCCAGCAGCGCCAGTTCGGAGGCTTTCAGGGTAGAGAAATCCCGCCACCGGCGATTGATGAGGAATTGCGCGCCGTCATCTGAAACCGCGAGAGAGATATGGTTCGCGGTCGCCTCCTGCCAGTCGAATTTGGCGGCAAGCCGGCAGAGCGCGGCTAGATCACCGCGCAATTCCGCCTCGCTTTTCACGGCACTCACGGCAATTCCGCGATCACGTCGATTTCGACCAGCCATTCCGGCCGGGCAAGCGCGACGACGACCAAGCCGGTGAATACGGGAAACACGCCTTTCAGCCAACGGCCCGCAACGCGGTACACCGCCTCGCGGTGGCGAATGTCGGTTATGTAAACAGTAACTTTGCAGATATGCTCGAGCGTGGCGCCGCTTTCGCGCAGCAAAAGGTCGATATTCTGCATCACCTTTTCGGTCTGCCCGGCGGGATCGCCCACCGCCACATTCTCGCGCGTGTCCAGATCCTGCGGCACCTGACCGCGCAGATAGATCATCTTGCCCGTCACCACCGCCTGGCAGAGATCATTGTCGAGATTCTGCTCCGGGTATGTGTCCTTGGTGTTGAACGGGCGAATACGCTTGTGAATCATCTCTTACTCCGCTGCAGGCCAATACAGCCTAGCATAATCATAGGCGCCTGCCCGGCGTTTAATAAAGTCGATACTACATAGCTTTTGGATAAAATAAACAAAATCAGCCGTATGATTTTCAGGCAAAACCATGCGGCTGAGCCCAATTCGTTTAGAGCGAGGGTAGATCCAGCTTGAATTCCCGCGCGCAGTCCTTGGCGATCTCATAGCCCGCATCGGCATGGCGCATCACCCCGGTGGCCGGGTCATTCCAGAGCACACGCTCCAGACGTTTCGCGGCTTCAGGCGTGCCATCCGCACAGATCACCATGCCGGAATGCTGCGAGAAGCCCATGCCCACACCGCCGCCATGATGCAGCGAGACCCAGGTGGCGCCGGAAGCGCAGTTGAGCAGCGCATTCAGCAGAGGCCAGTCGGAAACCGCATCCGAGCCATCCAGCATAGATTCCGTCTCACGGTTCGGCGAGGCGACGGAGCCGGAATCCAGATGGTCGCGCCCGATGACCACAGGCGCGGAAAGCTCGCCCGAGGCCACCATCTCGTTAAAAGCCAGGCCCAGCCGGTGCCTGTCCCCCAGCCCCACCCAGCAGATGCGCGCCGGCAAACCTTGGAAAGAGATGCGCTCCTTCGCCATATCCAGCCAGTTATGCAGATGCTTATGGTCCGGCAGCAGTTCCTTCACCTTGGCGTCAGTTTTGTAGATATCCTCAGGGTCGCCCGAAAGCGCCGCCCAGCGGAACGGTCCAATGCCCCGGCAGAATAGCGGGCGGATATAAGCGGGCACGAAGCCCGGAAAATCGAACGCATGCGTCACGCCATGCTCTTTGGCGCGCTGGCGGATATTATTGCCGTAATCGAAGGTGGGCACGCCCATCTTCACGAAATCCAGCATGGCGCGCACATGCTGGGCCATGCTGGCGCATGCGGCCTCCTCCACCGCTTTCGGGTTGCTCTCACGCTTGGCCTCCCATTCCGCCACGCTCCAGCCGGCGGGCAGATAGCCGTTCACCGGGTCATGGGCAGAGGTTTGGTCGGTGAGCATGTCCGGCCGCACACCGCGCTGTAGAAGCTCCGGCAAAATTTCGGCGGCATTGCCCAACAGGGCCACGGAGATGGCTTTCTTCTCGGTGCAGGCGCGGTCAATGATTTCCAGAGCGTCGTCCAGATCCTTCGCCTGGACATCCACGTAGCGCGTTTTCAACCGCATCTCGATACGGCTTTGCTGGCACTCGATGGCCAAGCAGCTCATGCCCGCCATGGTCGCGGCCAAAGGCTGCGCGCCACCCATGCCGCCCAACCCGGCGGTAAGCACCCAGCGCCCAGCAACATCGCCGTTATAATGGCGCCGCCCCGCTTCCACGAAGGTTTCATACGTGCCCTGAACGATGCCCTGCGTGCCGATATAAATCCAGGAGCCGGCCGTCATCTGGCCGTACATCATCAACCCCTTGCGATCGAGTTCGTTGAAATGTGCCCAATTGGCCCAATTCGGCACCAGATTGGAATTGGCGATGAGCACGCGGGGCGCATCTGGGTGCGTACAGAACACGCCCACCGGCTTGCCGGACTGGATCAGCAGGCTCTGGTCAGTCTCCAACTTCTTCAGCGCGGCCACGATACGGTCAAAGCTCTCCCAATCCCGCGCAGCCCGGCCGATGCCGCCGTAAACAACCAGTTCCTCCGGGCGCTCGGCCACCATCGGGTCGAGATTATTCATCAGCATCCGCAAGGGCGCTTCGGTCAGCCAGCTTTTCGCGGAGAGTTTGGTACCATGGTCCGCGCGGATCACGCGCGCATTATCAAGACGGGTCATGCGCAAAGGCCTTTCAAAATCGTCTCAAGAATAGATTGAATGGGGGCGGGGGTTTTCAAAGCCGTCGGCCAGTTGGCCTCGTTCACGGGCAAGGGCTCGTCCATATAGCCGCGGCAGCCAAGCTCCATCTGGATGGCATGGATATTCCGTGCGGGTTCGCCATAATGCCGGGTGATCCAGCCGCCCTTGAAACGGCCATTCACAACATAAGAAAATCCACTCGCCGCGCAGGCTTGCTCCACCAACGCCTGCAAACCGGCATCGCAGCTTTTGCCATCATTGGTGCCGATGTTGAATTGCGGCAATTCGCCCTCAAACAAGCGGGGAATATGGCTGCGGATGGAGTGGCAGTCATACAGGACCACTCGGCCATGCAGGGCATGGATGCGCTCAATCTCCGCCCGCAGCGCGTTATGGTAAGGCATGAAATAGGTTTCGCGGCGGCGGGCAATCTCCGCCTCATCCGGCGTGACACCTTTATATAGTGACTCGCCGTCGAAGGTTTCTGTGGGGCACAGTCCCGTCGTCGCCTGCCCCGGATAGAGCGACACGCCTGAGGGATCACGATTCAAATCGATCACCGAGCGCGAGATGTTCGCCGCGATGATCGTCGCATCCAGCGCCTCGGCAAAGCTGTAAAGCTCCCTCAGCCACCAATCCGCATCCTTGCGCGCCAACCAGCCCGAGACGAACACCCCTGCAAGCGCCTCTGGAATTTCCGTACCCGCATGCGGAATGGAAAGAACCAAAGGCGCATTGCCCCGGCGTAGTGAGAAGAGGCTCATGCCACACCCGGCAGATTGTCGGCCGCCAGCGCCCCCGCTTGCAGCAGCGCGATAGTGGCCTCGATATCCGGCGCGAAATGCCGGTCATCTTCAAGCTTCGGCACAGTCCCGCGCAGCACCGCCCGCGCCTTTTCCAGCGGCAGAGAGGATTTCAGCGTGTGAAAGTCGCACCCCTGCGCCGCCGCCAGCCATTCAATGGCGATCACCGCGCGCAGATTCTCATTCATCGCCAGCAAGCGCCGCGCGCCGTGGGCGGCCATGGATACATGATCCTCCTGATTGGCGGAGGTGGGAATGGAATCCACCGAAGCCGGGAAGGCCCTGCCCTTGTTCTCGGAAACCAGGGCCGCCGCCGTTACCTGCGGAATCATGAAACCGGAATTCAACCCCGGCTTCGGCGTAAGAAACGCTGGCAGGCCGGAGAGCACTGGGTCCACCAGCAGGGAAATCCGCC
>JAGWOU010000176.1 GCA_028870815.1 Rhodospirillales bacterium
CAGCGCCTCGATGAAAGCCTGGCGCTTGGCCAGTGCTTCCGTCTCAAGTGCCGCCGGTTCGGCAGCGGGTTCGGAGGTGGCAGGCACAACGACAGCTGCAGTCGGTTCGGCCGATGGTTCAGCGGTGGTGGCAGACGCAACAACAGGAGCAGTCGGGATGCTCTCATCCCTTCTGTCTCTCTGTGTCGTTGTCTTGCCCGTGTGCTTGCGCATGGGCGCCAGTATCGGGTGGCGTCAACATGATTTGCGGGCGAGGGCAGCAAGTGGACCTCAGCTGAGCCATTACGGAAACGGATCGAGTGCAACAAGCGAAAAATACGACGTGGCCGGAAGCCAGGCTCCGCCCTGGCGTTCTGTATTGGATCAAAAAACCAAGGTAAAATATCGGTTCTAAACATGTTTGGTAAGTTGGCTGATGGTTTATATGTTGCGCACCCGGCTCAAGTGCAAAAAACGAAAATATGATCTGACCAGGGATCACTGTTCCTAGTTTGAGCCGCAACTGGAGTTGGCGTTGCCGAATCGTCCTCTGGTGAGACTGGCTGCATCGGCTTTAGCCCGTTGAAATCTCATTGCACTCGCCCAGAAAACGATCTGTGCGAATCGGTGCATGATGGCGTTTGCCGGGTATGGAAAGCTTCGAGGGTTTGTATGGGGACTCAGTCATTCTGGCCCCTTATAGAAGTGGCTCGATATGCATGGCATGCGAGTCGATGACAGACTCGATGGCAGCCAGCAGGGTTCGGGCGGTCTTGGTTTGCGGTTTGGTCCACACCGTGTTGGTACCAAGCTGCTCCAGCGTGGCCTGCGTCTTGGACTTGATCAGGCTTAGATCGCGCATCAGGTCGCTGATCCGGAATGTGGTGTCTTCTATAGAGGAGAGCAGTTCGCGCTGCTCGTCGGTGCCGACCGCATGAATCGCCGATGGCCTCGCTGCTTCAGCAGCACCAGGACGGTGGGCATAGCCCGTCTGCTGGATGCTGACACTGAGTATGCGTTTGCCAGGTTCTGGCCTCTGCAAACCAGGGAAGAGCAGATTGGCACGGTCCAGTTCAAACAGCGCCTCGGCGAGGTAGGTGCCAAGTTCGCCGGGGACAAAGGACAGCGCGTCGGTGAGTTCGAGGCTGACCTCGAAATTGTATGTGCGGCCGGTGGGTAAGCTCATTACGCTGCCTCCCCACGAGTGCGCTTAATCAGCACGTCCTTAGGCGCGGTGCAGCGCAAGGTCAGCGCGGATGCGGCGGTATTGGCGTTGGTGTAGGGGGTGGCCAGCGCCACAGTTACGCCATGGGGCAGCACTGTATCGGCCTCAGATAGCGGGATGGTCGTCTCGGCCGAGACGAGGCGTGGCGGTGAAGAGAGCACCGTAAACAGAATATCAGCCACGGTGATGCGATCACCGCTTTGCATGGAAAGCAGCAGAGCCAAGAGAAAAACTCCTTTTGGGTTAAAACGGAATCTTAGCCGCCTGCCAGGCCAGGGCAAGGAAAATCAACCACAAAAAGCTAAATAAAATATTTGAAAACAATGGCTTGAGCGGGTTATTGTGGCCTTGCCACAGCTCCGCTTGCAGGCTGATTATACCGGTTGGCGTACTGCGATCTGTAAACATATCCACAAGGTTATGCAGAGGTCTGTGGATAGATTGTGCCTCTCAAAACGCCTTGGCGATCAGCATCTCATCGGCGCAGGTGGTGTAGGGTGGTGAGTGGCGAGCCTGCCGGCCCGCCCAGTTATGGAAGAATCCCATGGCCGCCGGGCGCTGCGTGCCACTGCCGAAACGGGCGTTGACGGTATCGAGCGCTGCCATGGCGCGCGCGGATTTGACGGGGCTGCGGGTTGAGGGAATTGAAAGGCCCGTCTGGGGCCGATAGCGGACTGGCGGGTTTGGAACAGATAACAAGATAAGCTGCCATTGCCGACTGCTGATTACACCAGCAGATGACGACCCGAAGCGACCGAACTGTATAGTGTGTCGGTTCGCTAACTCAACCGGGAAATCGATGTGATTTTCGCTCAGATCAAATGCTGTCTGTGAGAAGTACAGGCCAAATGCAAAGACGCCGTTTCAAACGCGCTCATGAAAGCACTCGAAACCAGCAAATCTCTTGCCGCCGAGAATTGAGTTTTTGTGTCGGTCTATTCAGCTTGTGATGTTTGCGCCGATCACGGCACTTATATCCGCGACGCTATATTCGTTTAACGAAATGAAGAATGATTCCCGCGCTTTGCTAAGGGCGCCACGAAGCCGGCAGGATGGGCGCAGTGAACAGTTCCCGCCATCGCGATGAAAGCATTCGACCAACGCTTGATCGCGGGCGAGATAATGGGCCACTTCTCCCAGTTGTATTTGTGCTGGTGGATAGGCCAGCTTCACGCCTCCGGCAGCGCCGCGTACACTGACCAAGTACCCGCCGATAACGAGATCTTGCAGGATTTTGGCAAGATGATGCCGCGAAATATTCAATTTCCCGGCCAACGAAATCGTCGACTGGACCTTCTGGGGATCGGAAGCCAGCACCATCAGCGCCCGCAAACCATAATCCGTGTAGCTTGTGAGTATCATGTTGCCCAATTCTGCGGACATAAGTCAGCATTGACAATGCGTGTATTGTCCCTCTAATCCGGCATTGTCAATGCCTATTTCGGTGGCAGCCCAGATATGGTTGCAGCTTTCGTAAGGAGCTATGGATGCGGATTTTGGGCAAGGACGCAGGTTAGGACGAGGCATCATCCACAAATGGAGACCGACGCAAGACCGCGCGATGATATAGCCGAAAAGAGATGAGCATCTGGCAAAGCCTGCCTTGCGGCAATTCTTGTTAAAAAACTGTTGGGAGTTCTAGGATGCCAAACGTCATATTCGTAAACTCAAAGGGCTCTCGCAAGTCCGTGACAATTGAGACGGGAACAAGCGTCATGGCAGGCGCCGTTGAAAACGGCGTTGATGGAATTGTTGGTGAATGCGGCGGCAATGCCATCTGCGGTACCTGTCATGTCTACGTCAATCCAGACCAACTCTCACTGCTTGAGCCAATTGCGGATGATGAAGGCGCTACGCTCGAAATCGTGGCCGCGGAGAGGCGCTCAAATAGCCGGCTGAGCTGCCAGATAGCGATGAAGCCAGAACTTGATGGGCTGATCGTTGAAACGCCGGAGTATCAGATTTGACACGCGCTTCCACGGTTGTGATTGCCGGGGCCGGGCAGGCCGGTTTTCAGGCCGCGGCATCGTTGCGCGAGCGGGGGTTCGAGGGCAGGGTCGTTCTGGTAGGTGATGAGCCCACATTGCCGTATCAGCATCCCCCTTTGTCCAAAACCTATCTCATGGGCAAAATGGAGCGTGCCGCGCTGCGGTTCCGGCCAGAGGCTTTCTTTGTTGATCATGACATCGAATATCGCGCGGGCAGCAGGATCGAAAAAATTGACCGGAGCGCAAAACAGGTTGGCCTACAGGGCGGCGAAGTCATTGGGTATGATCACCTTATCCTCGCTCTAGGTGCGCGAAACCGGCCTTTGCCAGTGCCCGGCTTCGAGCTTGATGGCGTTGTGCAACTGCGTACGGTGGACGATGCGGACGCGCTCCGTGGATGCCTGGATAAAGGCGGGCGGATCGTTGTGATCGGCGCTGGTTTTATCGGCCTGGAATTCGCGAGCGTCGCGGCGGAGCGTGGCGCTGACGTCACGGTGATCGAAGCGGCGGATCGTCCGATGGCGCGGGTGCTTTCGAAAGAAATGTCCGAGTATTTCCGTGCGGCGCACGAAGCGAATGGCATTCGGTTCGTATTCGGCGCGACGGCCGCCAAGCTGACGGGCGGCGGTCCACGGGTCGAGGCGGTTGAAGCCGGCGATGGGCAGCGTTTTCCCGCGGATCTCGTGCTTGTTGGCATTGGCGTTATCCCAAATACGGAGATCGCCGCGCAAGCCGGCCTCGCTACCGGTAACGGCATAATCGTCAACGAGCATCTGACAACCGATGATCCCTCAATATCAGCCATAGGTGATTGTGCGCTCCATCCAAACCCTTATGCGGCGAGCGGTATGATCCGGCTGGAATCGGTTCAGGGGGCTGTGGATCAGGCGCGTTGTGTTGCCGATTGCCTCACCGGTCATCCGGCGCCTTACCAGAGTTTGCCGTGGTTCTGGAGCGAGCAGGGGGCGTTGAAGTTGCAGATCGCCGGCCTCACGCAGCCGCATGACCAGATTGTTGTGCGCAAAGCGGCGCAGGGCGAGAAAGAGGGGATGTCGGTATTTTGCTTCCGATCTGGCAGGCTGATCGGCGTGGAATCCGTCAACCGGCCGCTTGATCATGTGCTCGCCCGGAAGCTGCTTGCCGCAGGAGGCGAAACACCGACCCCCGAACAGGTCGCAAGCCCTGAGTTTGAACTCAAAAGTTGGATAAAGGCGTGAGGCTGGACGGCCCTTATCAACCGCAGATCGGGTGCTACGGTTGCCATATTGGGGACGAAACTCATAAATTTCTTTTTTATTCAACATGGATTAGGTTCATTATCCCGATTTGGAGGAGGTAATGACGTGGAATCCGCTTTGGCTGTCTGATAAGCAATGGGTGGTGGTTGAGATCTACCTGCCCCGTGATGCTCACGAAAAGGTGCGGATTGATGACCGCCGCCCGGTTTAAAACCAAGCCCGACTTGGCATAAAAATTCTCAGGCAGGCTGATTTCACGCAACATTTGAGCAGCCTGGGTGCCATTTTTTGCCTCTAAAGGCTTTTCAAAGCACGATTTTAAGTAGAACAAGGTGGCTTTTTGAAATATGATTTATTTCTGGGGAGGAGGCGAGGGTCTTTTAGTTAATGGGACGTCGGTTCATTAAAAAGACAAGATAATCGTTTTGTTCTGAGGTCATAGCTTTTTGCGCCGATTGTGGGTAGCACATTCGCATCGAAGCGCACATTATATGTGAAATGGAAGTGATGCGTATCGTCAAGCCAATCATCGCTGTCATTGATGATAGTTCCACAAACAGGCAAATTTACGCCCGTTTGTCTAGGAAGCTGGGCATTGACATACAAGTAAAGACTTTTGAGGATCCGCAACATTTTATTGATTGGCTGTCGGTTAACCAAGCGGATTTGATCATCACCGATTATAAAATGCCCGTTATGTCCGGCGACAAGCTGATAGCGCATATCCGCGCGAGCAATCCGAATGTGCCGATAATCGTCGTTACAGCCTATCACGACAGGAATTACCGTGTTGCCTCGCTGGAAGCT
>JAGWOU010000177.1 GCA_028870815.1 Rhodospirillales bacterium
GCGGTCAGCCAATCAGGGACAACGCGATACACCCAGATGGCTAAAATCCGCGCGTGATCGATCATGAGGAGGGCTCCTTGTTGATCATTTGGGAGCCCCGGAAATTAGCCCCTCATCCCGGCTTTTCAAACCCAGGAGGGCAGATGATTCATTAATTTACATGAAAGAAACCGGGTCCACGTCCACATCCAGCTTCACATTGCGCGGAATGGGCACCCGGCCAAGCCAGTCCCGCAGCAAGGGCTGCACGGCAATCTCACGTTGTGTTTTCAGCAACAGGCGGCGGCGGTGGCGTCCGCGCAGTAAGGCAATTGGCGCGGGTGCCGGCCCCAAAACCTCCACCCCCGGCTCGCGCGGCGCCGTACGGGCCAGTTCACGGGCAATCCGGTCGGCCAGCCGCTCATCCTCGGCACTCACGATTAACGCTGCCAGCCGCCCGAAAGGCGGCCAATGGCCGGGGCGGCGCAAGGCAGCCTCCTGTTCAAGAAACGCTGGCAAATCGCCCGAGAGCAGCGCCTTGATCACCGGATGAGATGGATCATAGCTTTGCAGCAGCACCCGCCCCGGTGCTTCCTCACGCCCGGCACGCCCGGCCACCTGGTGCAGCATCTGCACCGTATGTTCACCCGCCCGTAAATCCCCCCCGGCCAGGCCCAAATCGGCGTCCACCACCCCCACCAGCGTGAGATGCGGAAAATGCCAGCCCTTCGCGACCATCTGCGTGCCGATGATGATTCCCACCTCACGCTCCGCGATGCGCCGCGCCGCCTCTTCCGCCTGGGCCGGGCCGGAAATAACATCCGACGCCATCACCAGCGCCTCGATGCCGGAAAATTCTTCCGCCACCTCCTCGGCGATGCGCTCCACCCCAGGGCCGATGGGCACGAAGCTGCCTTCCGCCTCGCAGGAGGGGCAATGCAAAGGTCGCTGCATCGTGTAGCCGCAATGGTGGCAGGAAAGCCGGGGCGAGGATTTATGCTCCACCAGCCAGGCCGAGCAATTGGGGCAGGAGAGCCGGTGCCCGCAGGTGCGGCAGAGGGTAAGCGGCGCGTAACCCCGGCGGTTGAGGAACAACATCGCCTGCTCACCCCGCGCCAGCGTCTCGCGCATCGCGGCCAGCAACAACGGCGAGAGGAATTTGCCCCGCTCCGGCGGCACCTCGCGCAGATCTAGCGCCTCAACCCTCGGCATGGCGGCACCGCCATGACGGGCGGGCAGATCGAGCTTTTTGTACCGCCCCTGGGCGGCGTTCTCGGCAGTTTCCAGGCTGGGCGTGGCGCTCACCAGCAGCACCGGGGCCGCGCAGAGCTTGGCGCGCACCACCGCCATGTCCCGCGCATTGTAAATCACGCCATCCTCCTGCTTGAAGGAGGTCTCGTGCTCCTCATCCACCACAATGAGGCCGAGTGCGGCGAAGGGCAGAAACAGTGCCGAGCGCGCCCCCACCACCACATCCGCGCGCCCTTCCGCCACGGCGCGATAGGTTTCGCGCCGCTGCGCCGGGGTGAGTTCGGAGTGCCACACGGCAGGCCTCGCCCCGAACCGCGCCTCGAATCGCGAGAGCATCTGCACCGAGAGCGCGATTTCCGGCAGCAGCACCAGCACCTGTTTTTGGCAACGCAGCGCCTCGGCGACAGCCTCCAGATACACTTCCGTCTTGCCGGAGCCGGTCACGCCATCCAGCAGCGTGACCGAAAAATCCCCCACCCGCACATCCGCGCGTAATTTCGCGGCGGCTTCCTCTTGCATCACCGAAAGCGCCGGGCCGGGCCGGGCCGGATCGGCCCCGCCGAACGCGTATGTCCTGGCACGCTTGGGCGGCGGCGCCAGCAGCTTCTCTTTCAGACTCAAAGCCAGCACATCACCCCGCGCCGCCAGGGTGTAACCCGCCACCCAGTCAATGAATTTTCGCAGGGTCTCCGGCATCGCCGGAAAATCCAGCACCTCTGTCACCGGCCTGGTTTTCACATCTGGGTCGGGCGGATCGTCCCAAACTACCCCCGCCACCGCCCGCCGCCCCAGCGGCACGCGCACCAGCGTACCCGGCGGCAGCGCGGCCTCCGCCTCATAGGTAAAAACCATGCCGAATTTATACGGGAGCAAGACGCTGATGCGGGTTGTCCGTTGAGGTTGCTCCATGCTGTATGCTCTTAACCAGAGACTCTGTTCACCGGAAAGCCATCATGAAATTCTTTGTCGACACCGCCGAAATCTCCGAAATCCGGGAGCTTGCCACCACCGGCCTGCTGGACGGCGTCACCACCAACCCGTCCCTCATCGCCAAATCCGGCCGCAAGATCCTGGATGTCATCGCCGAGATCTGCGAGGTCGTCTCCGGCCCGGTAAGCGCCGAGGTCGCCGCCACTGAGTATAAGCAGATGCTGGCCGAGGCCGAGGTGCTGCGGAAGATCGCGCCAAATGTGGCGGTGAAAGTGCCGCTGACCCAGGACGGGTTGAAGGCCTGCTACGCGCTCTCGCAGGAAGGCACGATGGTCAACGTGACCCTCTGCTTCTCGCCCGCCCAGGCGCTGCTGGCCGCCAAGGCGGGTGCGACCTTCATCTCGCCCTTCGTCGGCCGGCTGGATGATATCGGCCAGAACGGCATGGATCTGATCCATGACATCGTGACGATCTACAACAACTACCCGAACCTGAAGACCGAGGTGCTCGTGGCCTCCATCCGCAACCCGATCCATCTGATCGAGGCGGCGAAGATGGGCGCGGACGTCGCCACCATCCCGCCCAGCGTGATCAAGCAGCTCTATGGCCACCCGCTGACCGACAAGGGTCTCTCCGCCTTCCTGAAGGACTGGGCCGCCACCGGGCAGAGTATTGTCTGACAACAACCTGCTGACCGCATTCTGCACCTGGCTTGGCGCTGAGCGCCGGGCCGGGGCTAAGACCGTTGAGACCTATGCCCGCGACGTGCGGGCTTTTTTGTGCTTCTGCGCCGAACATACCGGCGAGGCGCCAACCCCCGCCGCGCTCGGCACGTTGCGGGCGGCGGATTTCCGGGCCTTTCTGGCGCAGGCGGCCAAGGCCGGAGACATCAACGCCACCCGCGCGCGCAAGCTCTCCGCCCTGCGCACCTTCTTTCGTTATCTGCACCAGCGCCATGGGGTGGACGGCACCCAGCTTTCCCTTATCGCCCGCCCCCGCCCGAAACGCCCGCTGCCGAAGGCACTGACGCCCGACGATGCGCTGAGCGTGACAACGGACATTGGCGAAGCGACCGACACCGCCATGGAACAGGCCCGCGACGCGGCGCTGATGCTGCTGCTCTACGGTGCCGGGCTGCGAATCGCCGAGGCGCTGGCCCTGAACGTAGGGGACATCCCCGCCGCCGACGATGCCATGCGTGTGACCGGCAAGGGCAACAAGCAGCGGATTGTGCCGCTGCTGCCCGCCATTCGCGCCAGCATCGCCGCCTGGCTGAAGCTGCATCCGAATCCGGGGCGCGGCGAGCCATTATTCGTCGGCCTGCGCGGCGGGCGGCTGAATGCCGGGGTGGCGCAAAAAAACCTCCGCAATTTCCGCCGCCTGAACGGCCTGCCCGAGCACGCCACCCCGCATGCGCTGCGCCACAGCTTCGCCACCCATTTGCTGGCCGGCGGGGCGGATCTGCGCTCCATCCAGGAATTGCTGGGCCATGCCAGCCTCTCCACCACCCAGCGTTATACGGATGTGGAAACCACCCAGCTCATGGATATCTGGCGCAAGGCGCATCCCCGGTCCGGATGAAACATGAAGATTTCTGGCAGGAGATTCTGCCGCCCGGCACCCCTGCCCCGCCCAGCGCCTTTCCGGCCACGCTGCCGGATGGACGGGTGCTGCTATTACCCATAAGGCGGTTGAAAAACGGCCAGGGTGGCCTTGCCTCGCTCATCATCAACCAGGCCAGCTTCGCGGTGGTGGATGCCTTGGCGGAGGTGTTGGCCGAACGGCTGGCCCCATACCGGCCGGAGATTGTGGCCGGGCTTCCCACGCTGGGGCTGACTCTGGCCGCCGCCGTGGCGCAGAAACTCGGCCATGCCCGTTACGTGCCCTTCGGCACCAGCGAGAAATTCTGGTACGACGCGGCGCTTTCGGTACCAATTTCCTCCGTCACCACGCCGGACCAGACCAAACGCCTGTTCGTGGACCCGCGCATGCTGCCCTTGCTTGAAGGGCGGCGCATCGCCCTGGTGGATGACGTGATCTCCACCGGCCGATCCATCCTGGCCGGGATCAGCCTGCTTGAAGCATGCGGAGTTTCGCCGGTGGTGGTTGGCACCGCCATGTTGCAAACTGAACGCTGGCGGGAAAAGCTGCAAAACCATGAAGTGGAAACCGTGTTACGCACGCCCCTGCTGCCCTGAATGCCCGCTTGCCGGGCATATGAACCTGTGCAAGTGATAGTCTATGATGCCGATAGGGAATTTAGTGTTTCAGCCAACCTATATCGTCTCCGGGCTGCTGGTGGGGCTGCTGGTGGGCTTGACCGGCGTTGGCGGCGGCTCGCTGATGACGCCCTTGCTGGTTCTGCTTTTTGGCTTTCACCCCAGCATGGCGGTGGGCACGGATCTGCTGTTCGCCGCCGTGACCAAAACGGTTGGCACGGCTGTTCACACCACTGGCAAAACGGTGGATTGGCGGATTGTGTGGCGCCTTGCCATGGGGTCAGTCCCGGCCACGCTGGTCAGCACGGCGGTGATGGCGCATTACGGCGCGGCCAGCGAGGCCATTGCCGCGGCAACCTCCTACACACTTGGCATGGCTTTGCTGCTCAGCGCCACCTCGCTGCTGTTCAAGGAACGGATCATCCGCGCCATCACCAAAGCCCGCCCTGATTTCGGCGCGCGGGAATCTTTGCGCCTGACCATCATCACCGGCTTCGTGCTGGGCATATTGGTCTCGTTCTCCTCTGTCGGCGCCGGCGCACTCGGCACCATCGCGCTGATCATTCTCTATCCAAGCCTGCCGATGGTGCGGATCGTAGGATCGGATATCGCCCATGCCGTGCCGCTAACCCTGCTGGCGGGGTTAGGCCATTGGCTGCTGGGCAGCATCAATTTCCATTTGCTGGGCGAGCTTCTCATCGGCTCCGTCCCGGGTATCATTATCGGCAGCCTGCTGGCCCGCTATGCGCCGGACAAGGCGCTAAAACTCTGCCTGGGCGTCATTCTCGCCATCACCGGCCTAAGGATGCTGTTGAAATAAAAAGGGCGCCTCCATGAAGGAGGCGCCC
>JAGWOU010000178.1 GCA_028870815.1 Rhodospirillales bacterium
CGGCTGGCACCCAGATTGAAAAGCCCCTTGGGCCAAGTTTTTGCCACCCCGCCCGGACGAACACGGGGGCAAATCGGGCATTGACGTTAACGCATTGGTCATATCCAATACACGCACAGGCCAGCGGCAAGGAGATTTCCATGGCATATGCCCTACAGCAGCTCGTAAACGGACTGACCCTGGGCATGATCTACGGTTTGATCGCCATCGGCTACACCATGGTTTACGGCATCATCGGCATGATTAACTTCGCCCATGGCGACGTGTTCATGATCGGGGCTTTCGCCGGTATTTTCGTGATCACGGCGCTTACTGGCCTCACTTCCGTGCCGCTGGCTCTGCTGGCGGCATTTATTTTTTCGGCCTTCATCTGCGCGGTTTACGGATTTTCCATAGAGCGCGTGGCCTACCGGCCGCTGCGCGGCTCCTTCCGGCTGGCGCCGCTGATCTCGGCCATCGGCATGTCCATCCTGCTGGAAAACTACGTGCAGGTGAGCCAGGGTGCGCTGGAACGGGCGATTCCGAACCTGCTGCCCGGCGGCATCACACTTATGAAGCAAAACGGCTTCGTGGTGCAGCTTTCCTGGATGCAGATCGCCATCGTCGTCGTGACGCTCGTGGTGCTGACAGTGTTCACCTATATCGTCACCAAGACGCCGCTGGGCCGGGCCATGCGCGCCGTGGAGCAGGACGCGAAAATGGCGGCGCTGCTGGGGATCGACACCAACCGCACGATCAGCGTGACCTTCATCATCGGCTCCGCCCTGGGGCCTTCGCGGGCGTGATGTTCCTGCTCTATTACGGGGTGATCGATTTCTATATCGGCTTCAATGCCGGCATTAAGGCCTTCACCGCAGCGGTGCTGGGAGGCATCGGCTCGCTGCCCGGCGCCGTGCTGGGCGGGCTGCTTATCGGCCTCATCGAGGCGTTTTGGTCCGGCTATGCCACCGTCGCGTATAAGGATGTCGCGGTTTATTCCATTCTCGCCATTGTGCTGATGTTCATGCCAAGCGGGCTGCTTGGCCGCCATGAGGTGGAAAAAGTATGAACGCGCTGCTGGAGGATTTGAAAGACGCCGCGGCCGCCGCGTTTTTCGCGCTGCTGGTGTTCGGCCCCTTCATCGGGCTGCGGCTCACCGATAATGATTCCGGGAATCTGGGCATCTCGACCCGCCCAGAAGGGCTGGTTCTGGCCGTTATCGGGGTTTTCGTCGCCCGGCTTGCCATACTCGCCTGGGGCCGCCACCGCCCGGCAAAGCTGGCCACGCAAATGGGCGTGCAGGCCCAGAAAGCCGGAAAATTCCTGGCCCCGGCCGTTCTTGTCTTTGCCGTGTTGATGCCGCTCACCCCCGGGCTGCCGAACGCCTATATCGACCTTGGCGTGCTGATCATGACCTATGTGATGCTGGGCTGGGGGCTGAACATCGTGGTTGGCCTCGCCGGGCTGCTGGACCTCGGCTACGTGGCCTTTTACGCCGTGGGGGCGTATTCCTTCGCGCTGATCTCCACGACTTTCGGCCTGGGGTTCTGGGAATGCCTGCCCATCGCCGGGATTCTCGCGGCGTTTTGGGGCATGTGCCTCGGTTTTCCGGTGCTGCGGCTGCGCGGGGATTATCTGGCGATCGTCACCCTTGCCTTCGGGGAGATCATCCGCCTCGTCATCACCAACTGGGTGTCGCTCACCGGCGGGCCGAACGGGCTGCTCGGCATGCCGCAGCCCACCCTCTTCGGGCTGAAATTCTCGATGGTGGGCGGGCCCGGCACCTTTGCCGGGTTTTTCGGCATAACCCCCGCCCCCTGGCAGCGCGAGGCGTTTCTTTACTACGTGATCCTGTTGCTGGCGCTGCTGACAAATTGGGTGACGATGCGCCTGCGCCGCCAGCCCTTGGGCCGTGCCTGGGAAGCCTTGCGCGAAGACGAGATCGCCTGCCGGTCGCTCGGCATAAATGTGCGCAACACCAAACTCACCGCCTTTGCCATCGGCGCGTTTTTTGGCGGCTTCGCGGGCTGTTTCTTCTCCGCGCGGCAGGGTTTCATCAGCCCGGACAGCTTCACCTTCATCGAGTCCGCCACCGTGCTGGCCATTGTTGTGCTGGGCGGGGCGGGCAGCCAGTTTGGCGTGGTGCTGGCCGCCTGCGTGATGATCGGCGTGCCGCAGATGCTGCAATCCCTGCAAATCTACCGCATGCTGATTTTCGGCATCGCGCTGGTGCTGATCATGGTGGTGCGCCCACGCGGCTTCATCTCCACCCGCCGGCCCACGATCGCGCTTGGCAAGGCCAAATCGATAGGTGCCGATCTCGTCGCGCAAGGGAGGGGCTGAGCCATGACAGTGCTGGCCGTAACCGACCTGACCATGCGCTTCGGCGGATTGACCGCAGTCAACGACGTCTCCTTCTCCGCCGAGCGCGGCGACATCACCGCCGTCATCGGCCCCAACGGGGCGGGCAAAACCACGCTGTTCAACTGCATCACCGGATTTTACAAACCCACCGTGGGCAGCATCGTGGTTTCGCCCGAGGTGGGGAAGATTGTGCAGCTTGAGAAGCTGCCCGGCCATGCCATCGCCCGCAAAGGGAAAGTGGCGCGGACATTCCAGAATATCCGCCTGTTCGGCGGCATGACGGTGCTGGAAAACCTGATGGTGGCGCAGCATAACGCACTGCAATCCGCCACCGGCTTTGGGGTGCTCGGCATTCTGGGCATTGGCGGCTACCGCGCCGCCGAGCGCCGCGCCGTGGAACTGGCCAAGCACTGGCTGGAGCAGACCGACCTGCTGGACCGGGCCGACGACCCGGCGGGTGCCCTGCCCTATGGCGCGCAACGGCGCCTGGAAATTGCCCGCGCCATGTGTACCGAGCCCGCTTTGCTGTGCCTGGACGAACCCGCCGCCGGCCTAAACCCACGCGAATCCGCTGGCCTGAATGAGCTGCTGCTGAAAATTCGCGGCGGTGGCTGCTCGCTGCTGCTGATCGAGCACGACATGGGCGTGGTGATGAAGATTTCCGATCACATCGTGGTTCTGGACCATGGCAAGAAGATCGCCGATGGCACGCCGGCCGCAATCCGCACCAACCCAGCGGTGATCGCCGCTTATCTTGGCGAAGGCGACGAGGACGACCCCGACGCGCCGGTGGCGGAGAGTGCGGCATGAGCAATGTTCTGGAATTGCAGAATGTCAGCAGCTTCTATGGCCCCATCCAGGCGCTGCGCGACGTTTCCATCGAGGTGCCGGAAAACGAGATCGTAACGCTGATCGGCGCCAACGGAGCCGGCAAGTCCACGCTGATGATGACGATTTTCGGCCAGCCCAAGGCCAAGACCGGCCGCGTGCTGTATTACGGCGAGGATATCACCGCCCTGCCCGCCTTTCAGATCGCCCGCAAGGGGATCGCGCAATCACCCGAGGGACGGCGGATTTTTCCGCGCATGAGCGTGGAGGAAAACCTGCTGATGGGCGCGCAGGTGATTGGCTACGAGGATTACGACGCGAATCTGAAAAAAATGTTCGCTCTGTTCCCCCGCCTGGAAGAACGCTTCGCCCAACGCGCGGGCACGCTCTCGGGCGGCGAACAGCAAATGCTGGCCATTGCCCGCGCGCTGATGAGCAAACCGAAACTGCTGCTGCTGGACGAGCCTTCGCTCGGCCTGGCGCCGCTGGTCATCAAGCAGATCTTCGGCGCCATACGCGACCTGAACCGCGAAACCGGGCTGACCGTGCTGCTGGTGGAACAGAATGCAAACCAGGCGCTGCGCCTGGCCAACCGCGCCTATGTTCTGGTCAACGGCCAGTTGACAATGCAGGGAACTGGCGCGGAATTACTCGCAAAACCCGAGATCAGGGCCGCATATCTGGAGGGCGGCCATTGATAAGGCCCAAATTTTGGGCGCATACTGTTAAGCAACTTTCTTCCTAAGCAACAGGAGCATCACGTGCGCAACATCCTCTACGGTACAGCGGCCTTGCTGGCTCTCAGCACCGGCCTCGCCCACGCGCAGGTCAAAATCGGCGTCGCGGGCCCTCTCACCGGTTCCAACGCCGCCTTCGGCGTGCAGCTGAAAACCGGCTTCGACCTTGCCGTGGCGGACATCAACAAGGCCGGCGGGGTACTGGGCAAGCAGATCGTGCCGATTGCAGTGGACGATGCGTGCGACCCGAAACAGGCGGTTTCCGCCGCCAATACGCTGGTCTCCGACGGCGTGGTGATGGTGGACGGGCATTTCTGCTCCGCCTCCTCCATTCCGGCCAGCAAGGTCTATGCGGATGCCGGCGTCATCCAAATCTCCCCGGCCTCCACCAACCCGGCCTATACCGATAATGGCAGCCCCTTCACATTCCGCACCTGCGGGCGCGACGACCAGCAGGGCAAGGTGGCGGCCGAATATATCGCCAAGCATTTCCCCACCGCCAAGATCGCGGTGCTGGATGACAACTCCACCTACGGCAAGGGCATTGCCGACCAGGTGCGGCTGAACCTGAAGAAGCTGGGCGTGACGATCGCCTACAACACCTCCTACACCGCCGGCGACAAGGATTACTCCGCACTGATCTCGCGCCTTAAGGAGCAAGGGATAACCCTGGTTTACATGGGCGGCTATTATTCGGACATGGGGCTGATCATGCGCGAGGGCGCGGCCCAGGGCTTCACGCCGCAATATTTCTCCGAGGATGCGGCCGTGACCTCGGCACTCTGGCAGGTTGCCGGTTCCGCGGCCGAAGGCATGCTGATGACCTTCCCGCCGCCGGCCGAGAAAGACCCCGCCGCCGCCAAGGTGGTGGCAGAGCTCGCCGCGTTGAAGGAAGACCCAACCGGCTATGTGCTGTATTCCTATGCCACGGTGCAGGTATGGGCCGAAGCCGCCGCGAAGGCCGGCACCACCGACCCCACAAAGGTTGCAGCGGAGCTGAAGGCTGACGGCCCATGGCAGACGGTTCTGGGGCCGATCACGTTCGACTCCAAGGGCGACGTAGTGAACGCGGCTTACGCCGTCTATAAATGGCACGACGGCAATTATGCCATGTACGCGCTGAAGCCGTAATTTCGAAGCAGCCAAAAGCAAAAAAGCCCGGCATTTTGCCGGGCTTTTTTTTGCCAACGCGTGGCCCTTCAGAAAATCTGCTCACCATGCAGGACGATATCCAGCCCCTCGCGTTCCTCCTCCTTGGTCACGCGCAAGCCCACGAGCAGATCCGTGACTTTCAGCAAAGCCCAA
>JAGWOU010000179.1 GCA_028870815.1 Rhodospirillales bacterium
GGTCATCAGAGATGAGGCCGCGCAGGCCGGAGATATAATTGTCGCTGAGCAGATGCTCCACCGGCATGTTGGAAAACGCGGGGTCACCGATGAAGGCGTCCCGGTCCCGGTAGACAAGCCGCGCCGCCTCCACATGGCGGTGCAGACGCAGCGGGTCCAGCGGGTCTGTGCCGGGACGAAAACCGTCCATAATGCCCATCAGCATCAGCGCGATGATGCCCGAGCCATTGGGAGGGCATTCCCACACCTCATGCCCGGCGAAGCTATGCGATACCGGAGTGACAAATTCCGCGACGCTTAGCCCGTCCGCGAAATCCTCCTCGGTATGAAAGCCGCCGCGCGCCCGCAGATCCGCGACGATTTTGGCGGCGATGGGGCCGGTATAGAAGGCTTTGGCGCCATCTTTAGCGATGGCGCGCAACGTGGCGGCCAGTTGCGGGTTGCGCATGATCGTGCCCGCCTGGGGCGCGGCGCCGTTGGGCAGGAAGATTTCCGCGCCGTTCAATTTCAGTTTCGCCTCAACCTCGGCCCAGTCCGCCGTAACGCGCGGGGCAACGACGTAACCTTCCTCGGCAAAGCGGATGGCGGGTTGCAGCAGCTCATCCAGCCCCTTGCGGCCATGGGCTTTGGCCAGCGTTTCCCAGCCGGAGATGCCGCCCGGCACGGTGATGCTGTGAACGGAGCTGTTCTCGTAGGCGGTAAGGCCCTTGGCGGCCAGCGTATCTAGTGAGAGCCCCGCAGGCGTGCGGCCGGAGCCGTTGAGAGCAATTGGTTTGCCGTCGCCGGCCGGGGTGTAGAGGCAGAACAAATCGCCGCCCACGCCGGTTGAATGCGGCTCCACCACCGCCAGAACCGCCGCTGCGGCAATGGCGGCATCCAGCGCGTTGCCGCCCGCTTTCAACACCTCGATGGCGGTGAGGCTGGCCTGCGGCATGGACGTGGCCGCGATGGCATTGGCGGCGTAAACCGGGCTGCGCCCGGGGGCGTGGAAATCCCGCATATGATGTTCATCCCGAATTCTTGCCCGGGAATGTTAGGTCTGAAACTGTTACCGGTTCAATGCGGGACGGTGGCAGGCAAGGACTCGCTTCAATAAAATAAGGCGGCTCTTGGCCGCCTTATTTTTGTGTCCGTATGGTCTTTGGGTTTACGCCAATGCCGCGCAGAAACGCTGAATGCGCGTGCAAGCCTCGCGCAGCGCCTCGGTGGAGGTGGCATAGGAAATGCGGAAATGGCCCGGAAAGACGAAGGCCGAGCCATGAACAGCGGCAACGCCTTCCTCATCCAGCAAAGCAATCACGAAATCCTCGTCGGTTTCGATCTTCTTGCCTTTTGGCGTGGTTTTGCCGATGCAGCCGCGAATTGACGGAAACACGTAAAACGCGCCTTCCGGCTTGGCGCAGCTAAGGCCCTTGGCCTGGTTCAGCATCTCCACCACAAGATCGCGGCGTTCCTTATATATCTTCACCATCTCGCCCAGCGCCTCTTCCGGCCCGTTCAGCGCCGCCACGGCCGCCGCCTGGCCGATGGAGGAGGTGTTCGAGGTGGACTGGCTCTGGAGCTTGTCCATGGCTTTGACCAACTGCACGGGCGCGCCGCAAAAGCCGATGCGCCAGCCGGTCATGGCGTAAGCCTTGGAGCAACCATTCATGGTGATGGTGCGGTCCTTCAGCTTTGGTTCCACCTGCACGATGGTCGCCGGCTTAAAGCCGTCATAGGTCAGTTTTTCATAGATATCGTCGGTGAACACCCACACATTCGGGTGCTTCAGCAGCACATCGCAGATCGGGCGCAGATCTTCGGCCGAATAGGCGGCACCCGTCGGATTGCTGGGAGAATTCAGGAAAAACCACTTGGTGCGGGGGGTGATCGCCGCTTCGAGATCCTCAGCCCGCAGCTTAAAGCCGTTATTCTCGGAGCAGGGCACAAACACCGGCGTACCCTCGGCCAGTTGCACGATATCCGGGTATGAAACCCAGCACGGCGTTGGAATAATGACCTCGTCACCCGCCTGGACAGTGGCCAGCATGGCATTGAAAATCACCTGTTTGCCGCCGGTGGAAACGATCACCTCCTCCGGCTTGTATTCAATGCCGCTGTCGCGCTTGAACTTCTCCACCACCGCCTTGCGAAGGGAAGCCGTGCCGGCCACATCGGTGTATTTCGTATCACCGGCAAGAATCGCCGCGATCGCCGCCTGCTTGATATGCTCGGGCGTATCGAAATCCGGCTCCCCGGCGGAAAGGCTGATAATATCCCGGCCCTCTGCCTTGAGTGCCCGGGCCTTGGTGGAAATGGCGATCGTCTGGCTTGGGCTGATGCGGTTCAGGCGGTCGGCGATCAATGTCATGGATCGTTCTCGAAGAAGTTAAAAGACAGCGCACTCCTAGACCTCCGCCGCGGCAGGTGCAAACCTGTTCGCTGCAAAACTGCCCCGTTTTTAAGACAGGCAGACACGTATGGGAGCTACTATCCGTTACCACTTTAAGTAGTGCGCACTTCTTCAGCTCGATTTAAAGACGGGGGGTCTTGTCCTCAGGAGAGTTTATGACCGTCTCGAAGATCGCGAAGCTGATGCCGATCGCTGGGCTTGCCTGCCTGCTCGGCTTTCCCGCCATGGCGCAAACCGCCCCCGGCGCGGCCCCCACCTCTGGCACCATGGTTCCAATGTCCTCTGGCGCCATCGCTCCAGCTGCTGGACACCCCATGCACCGCAAGGCCGACAAGCGCGCGCTGATTCCTTCTGACGAGAAATTTTCCACCGCAAGCGCCGCCGCGGCGCATTGCCCGAATAGCACCGTGGAATGGACAGCGCTGACCCGCAGCAAAGCCTATCATGACAGCAAGTCCAGATATTTCGGCAAAACCAAGCACGGCGCCTATGCCTGCAAGTCCGATCTCGATGCAGCCGGTTTCCACCCGGCCCGGAACTGATTAATAAGCACGGCTAAAACCGCCCCTTTAGTTGAAAGGAAACCGCTTTGGCTGAAAACAATATCGTCACCCTGCCGTCCGGCGTGAAATATGAGGACCATGTTGTCGGCGCGGGTGAAACGCCGAAGACGGGCCAGATGGTCACCGTCCACTACACTGGTTGGCTGGATGAGAATGGCGCCAAGGGCCGAAAATTCGACTCCTCGCGCGACCGCGGGCAGCCCTTCACGTTCAAGCTTGGCGTTGGGCAGGTTATTTCCGGATGGGATATCGGCGTCTCCACCATGCAAGCGGGCGGCCAGCGTACACTGGTGCTACCGCCGGAGCATGGCTACGGCCAGCGCGGCGCGGGTGCCGTGATTCCTCCGGGGGCCACGCTTATCTTTGATGTCGAGCTGATCAGCTTTGCATAATGCGCAAAAGGGCTCCTCGGAGCCCTTTTCACTGCGCTGGCAATAAAGCCGGCGCCACTGGCCGGCGCCGGCGCCCAATGCGCCGCCGCTCCCGCGCCGCTTGCACCAGCTCCTCGAAAGACAGTTTCACCGCCGCCGCATCGCCTGTCCGCCGCTCCAGCGCGCGCAAACAGAAATGCACCTTGGCCATGCCCTGGTAATAATCGGTGAAGCTGTAATTCAGGAGCCCGCCCGTTACCGCCCCGGCAACAGGGACCATCTGCGCCATCAATTTCTCTGACAGCACCAGCCCGAACTGCCCCGCCGCGCTGCGGATCAACAGATTAATGGTCAGATGGCTAACCCCCAGCCGCGCCGCCCAATAGCCGGTCTCGGTCTGTTCGCCGCTCTCATTCGGGCTGCCGAAGGCCAGCACCTCCAGGCAGGCGCGCCGGGTCTCCTCGGAAGAGAGATCCTCCCCGGAATCCCGCGCCACCTCGGCAATGGAGCGTAGAATGGTCGCGGTGGTGAAGGGGATGTCAACAAATACCCCCGGGAACCCGGCAAAGCCGGTGGCGGCACCACTTGCCGTCGTCGCCAGGCGGTGCATCAAATTCTTGCGGGGTTTCTTGGGCCGGATGAAGCGCGGCGCGGCCTCCAGCCCGAAGGTGGCATAGGCGTAGCTGTTCCACAGCACGTCCTCCACCGTGTCCTGCGCCTTCTGCACGAGGCCGGACCAAGCCTGCCCGCCAATGCGTTCTCCGGCCTGAATCACGGCGTTCTGTAGGCTCTCCACCTGCCTGCTGAACAGCGTCGTCAGCCGCACCAGCAGCCCGCGAGAATCCGCCATAAGCACAGCGACTTCCCAAAGCTGCCTGCGCTCATGGTCGGTCAGAAAATCCGTCTGTTCGGCCAGATGCTCAGGAAAGGGAGGTAAAACAGTCATGGCCAGACCGAGATGCGCCCGGCCTGGCCATGACTCAAGAGTCTTTAAGGAAATTTCACTCCGCAGCGGCGGCGGAAACACCTTTCACGGCCTGTACGATCTCGGCGAAGGACGCCGGATCATCGAACGCAATCGCGGACAGAACCTTCCGGTCCAGCTCCAGCCCGGCCTGCTTCAGGCCATAAATGAACTGGCTGTAGGTCAGCCCATGCTCGCGCACGGCGGCATTGATACGCTGGATCCAGAGCGAGCGGAACTCGCGCTTTTTGACCCGGCGGTCACGATACGCATAGCGCAGGGCCTTTTCCAGACGCTCCAGCGCGATACGATAATTGGTCGAGGACCGGCCAACATAACCCTTCGAAAGCTCAAGAACCTTCTTGTGGCGGGCGTGGGTGGTCACACCGCGTTTCACACGTGCCATTGTCTATCTCCTCCCTTACAGTCCGTACGGGGCCCACTGCTTCACGGTCAGGCCGTCAGCGTGGGTCAGAGTCTGGCTACCGCGATTCTGGCGCTTGGCCTTCTGGGAGCGGGCGTAAAGATTATGGCGCTTCTTGCCCGGGCCGGCCAGCACCTTGCCCGTGGCGGTAATCTTGAAGCGCTTCTTGACCGCAGATTTGGTCTTCAGCTTCGGCATTTCAGTCTCCTGATCGCATAACCCACGCCTTGCGGAGCGGGGTCCCGAAAATCGGGGCGGCGGCCAGGCATGCCTATTGGCCCGGACACGCACGCATCACCCGTTAAGGTGAAGCCGCGGCTATAAAGCCACTCCCCGCCCGTGACAAGAGGCTGAAAGCAGCGCAAACTCTTATTATGCCAGGAAAAGCGCCAAATGCGGCCAGCCTATACGAGGCGGCGATGGCCCATATGGCCCGCTACGCCACCACGGAGGCAAATCTCGCCCGCGT
>JAGWOU010000180.1 GCA_028870815.1 Rhodospirillales bacterium
AATCCGCCCATGCGGTGAACCAGGCGATCGCCCAGGTGTTCCCGGAGGACCGCGTCTACCGCATCGATCATTATCTCGGCAAGGAAACGGTTCAAAACCTGATGGCGCTGCGCTTCGCCAACGGATTGTTTGAGCCGTTGTGGAACGCCGCGCATATCGACCATGTGCAGATCACCGTGGCGGAAGCCCTCGGGGTGGAAGGCCGCGCCGGATATTATGATACCGCCGGCGCCCTGCGGGATATGGTGCAGAACCACATCCTGCAACTGCTCTGCCTTGTTGCTATGGAACCGCCCGCGATGCTGGATGCGGACGCAGTGCGTGACGAGAAGCTGAAAGTGCTTCGCGCGCTCAAACCCATGGCGGCGCCCAACTGGGTGCGGGGCCAATATCGCGCGGGCGCTTCGGCTGGCGGGCCGGTGCCGGGCTATCTGGAGGATCTGGGCGCGCAAGACAGCCACACGGAAACCTTCGTGGCGTTGAAGGCGGAAGTTGAAAACTGGCGCTGGGCGGGCGTGCCGTTTTACCTGCGCACCGGCAAGCGTCTGGCTGAACGCGTTTCGGAAATTGTCATCACCTTCCGTCCGGTGCCGCATTCAATCTTCGGCCAGGGGGCGGGGCCGATTGTGGCAAACCGTCTCGTCATCCGCTTGCAGCCAGATGAAGGCGTGAAATTATGGCTGATGATCAAGGACCCCGGCCCGGGCGGCATGCGCCTGCGCCCGGTGCCGCTGGACATGAGCTTCGCCGCAGCCTTCGCCGGGCGCAACCCGGACGCATATGAACGCCTGGTGCTGGACGTGGTGCGCGGCAACCAGACGCTGTTCATGCGGCGTGACGAGGTGGAGGCGGCCTGGGCCTGGATCGACCCCATATTGGAAGCCTGGAGCCAGGCGCCAGAGCCGCCAAAACCCTACACTGCCGGTACCTGGGGGCCGAGTGCCGCCATCGCGCTCATTGAGCGTGACGGCCGCACCTGGGCGGATGGGGGTATGTGATGCAGGAATTCCTCAACCGCGAGGCGCTGGCGAAGGCGTTGGCACGGGATGTGGCCGCGGCGCTTTCCGCCCGGCTGGCGGTGCAGGTTGAGGCAATGATCGCCGTCTCCGGCGGCACCACCCCGGCTTTGTTCTTCGATGCGCTCAGCCGGGCGGATTTGGATTGGTCCCGTGTCATCGTCACGCTGGTGGACGAGCGCTGGGTGCCGGAGGACAGCCCGCGCAGCAACGCGGCACTGGTGCGGCAACATCTGCTCGTGAACAATGCGGCCAAGGCGCGGTTCATCCCGCTTTACAATGGCGCGGCCTCGCCGGAGGCTGGATGCAAGGCGCGGGAGGCGCAATTCGCAGCACTGGGCTTGTCTCTGGCGGTGGCGGTGCTGGGCATGGGGGAGGACGGGCACACCGCCTCTTTCTTCCCCGGGGGCGATCATCTGGCCAATGCACTGGCCCCGCCCCAGGGGCAGATCCTGGAAACCATGGGCGCGCCGGGTGCTGGAGAGGCGCGCATCACCCTTACTCTGCCTCCGCTCATCCAGGCCGACCTCCTGGCCGTGCATATCCAGGGGGATGGC
Organism: Rhodospirillales bacterium; assembly: GCA_028870815.1. Taxonomy (GTDB): domain Bacteria; phylum Pseudomonadota; class Alphaproteobacteria; order Acetobacterales; family Acetobacteraceae; genus Acidocella. Next base: position 1,574 of record JAGWOU010000180.1, read on the forward strand.
AAGCGCGAAACCCTGGCGAAGGCGCTGCAAAACGGCCCGGTGGAGGAGATGCCGGTGCGTGCCGTGCTGCGCCACAACCCGAAGATTTACTGGAGCCCCTGAAATGGTTCACCCGGTATTGCAACAAGTCACTGAACGCATTGTCGAGCGCAGCCGTGCGCGGCGCGGCCTTTACCTCCAGCGTCTGGGCGAAGCCGCCAGCCATAAGCCCAAGCGTCAGGCGCTGGGCTGCGCCAATCAGGCGCATGGTTTCGCAGGCTGCGGCGTGGCGGATAAATCCGTGCTGCGGGACGGGCAGGGGGCAAGCCTCGGCATCGTCACCGCGTATAACGACATGCTTTCCGCCCACCAGCCATATGAGACCTATCCCGAAATGATCCGCGCAGCGGCGCGCGCGGCGGGCGGCGTGGCGATGGTGGCGGGTGGCGTGCCCGCGATGTGCGACGGCGTGACACAAGGCGAGGCGGGCATGGAGCTTTCGCTGTTCTCGCGGGACGTGATCGCGCTGGCTACCGGTGTGGCACTCAGCCATGCCACTTTCGATGCCGCCTGCTTCCTCGGTATTTGCGATAAGATCGTGCCGGGCCTCGTCATCGGCGCGCTCAGCTTCGGGCATCTGCCCTCAGTGTTCATCCCGGCCGGACCGATGCCCTCCGGTTTGCCAAATGGCGAGAAGGCGAAAATCCGCCAGCTTTATGCCGAAGGCAAAGCCGACCGCGCGGCGCTGCTGCAGGCTGAGAGCGCCGCCTATCACGCGCCGGGCACCTGCACCTTTTATGGCACTGCCAACACCAACCAGATGCTGGTGGAGATCATGGGCTTGCACGTGCCGGGCTCGGCTTTCGTAAATCCTGGCACGCCCTTGCGCGATGCGCTGACGCGCTTCGCGGTGCAACGTGTGATGGCCAGCACCGCGCTGGGGAATGATTATCAGCCCGTGGGCCGGATGATCGACGAGCGTAGCTTCGTGAACGCCATTGTGGCGCTGCACGCCACGGGCGGCTCCACTAACCACACCATCCATCTGCTGCCCATGGCGGCGGCGGCGGGTATCACCATCACCTGGGCAGATTTGGCGGATCTCGCGGCCATCACGCCGCTGCTTTGCCGCATCTATCCCAATGGCCAGGCGGATGTGAATCACTTCCACGCCGCTGGCGGCACCGGGTTTTTAATCCGCGAATTGCTGGCCGCCGGGCTGCTGCATGAGGATGTAAGCACCATCATGGGCCAGGGCCTCAGCGCCTATATCCAGGAGCCCTACCTCGAAGACGGCGAACTCGCCTGGCGTGACCCGCCGGCGGCAAGCGGCGATGAGAAGGTGCTGCGCGGCCATGTCAACCCCTTCCAGCCCACCGGAGGCTTGGCGCTGCTAAAGGGCAATCTCGGCCAGGGCGTGGTGAAAACCTCCGCCGTGGCGCCGGAGCGCCATGTCGTCCAGGCGCCGTGCCGCGTGTTTCATAGTCAGGAAGCGGTGCAGGAGGCTTTCAAGGCCGGCGAGTTGAACCAGGATATGGTGGTGGTGGTCCGCTTCCAGGGGCCAAGAGCCAACGGCATGCCGGAGCTGCACAAGCTGATGCCGCCTTTAGGTGTGTTGCAGGACAAAGGATTTGCCGTGGCCCTGGTAACCGATGGCCGGCTCTCCGGCGCGTCCGGCAAGGTGCTGTCCGCCATTCATGTAACCCCCGAGGCTTTGGGCGGCGGGCCGCTCGCCAAACTGCGAGACGGCGACATTGTACGCGTGGACGCGGTTTCTGGCACGCTGGAAGCGCTGGTGCTTGCCGCCGAATGGGCGGCGCGGCCCCATGCCCTGGCGGATATGGCGCCCAGCCATCATGGCACTGGGCGGGAGCTGTTCGCCCCGTTCCGCCATCTTGTCAGCCGGGCGGATCTCGGCGCCACCATCTTTGCCCATGAGGAGGAAATGGCATGATCCAGGATGGTTTAGAGTCCATCATGCGTCTCGCCCCGGTGATTCCCGTGGTGATCGTGGAGAGTGCCGAGGAGGCCGTGCCGCTCGCCCGTGCCCTGGTGAAGGGTGGGCTGAAGGCCATCGAGATCACGTTGCGGACCGCTGCCGGGCTGGAGGCGATTCGCGCCGTGGCGGCGGAAGTGGAAGGCGCAGTGCCGGGTGTTGGTACGGTGCTTACCCCCCAGCAATACAAGCTGGCGGCCAAAGCGGGGGCGAAATTCGCGGTCTCGCCAGGAGCCACGCCAAAATTGCTGGATGCAGCGGAGGAGGCTGATCTCGCCCCGCTGCCCGGCATTGCCACCGCGTCCGAGGCGATGGCGCTGATCGAGCGCGGCTATCGTTTCGCTAAATTCTTCCCCGCCGAGGCCGCCGGCGGCGCGCCGTTTCTGGCCTCCATCGCCTCGCCTTTGCCGCAGCTACAATTCTGCCCCACCGGCGGCATCACGCCCGAAATCGCGACGCGTTATCTGCGCCTTCCCAATGTCATTTGCGTTGGCGGGTCATGGATGGTGAAGCGCAAGGCGATCGAGGCCAAGGACTGGGACGGGATCGCCGCGATGGCGGCGCAGGCGGCGGCGCTTGCCGGCGGGTGATCCGTTCAATCCACAGGTGATTTAAGTATTGCGTGGCGTGTGCTGGCCATGGATGGCCGGGCTTCAAAGCCTGCGAACCAACCGGAGAGTTTTGGCCTCTTGGTTCGCCAATCGCGATCTTTCCAGCGGAAGTCGAGATATCCAAGGAAAGCCGCGGCCGCGACTTCGCCGATCAACGGGGTCTGTCGCAGCGGTTCACGTTCCAGCCAGTCAAGTGCCGCATCGCGGGCTTTGTGGAAGCGGACCATCATCGCCTCGGATCGCTGATCAGCGGGCTTTTTTTCGTCCGCAAACAGGCGGCCGGCAGCGGTCATTGCGCCATCGGCCAGCCCCTGTGTAAGCAAGGATTTCCACCGCCCAGGTCCGTCGGCGGGAAAAAGGCAGCGTTTTTGGCAAAGCATATCCAGGTAATCGCAAATAACTGCTGATTCAAACAGAACGTCTCCGTTGTCCAACTCCAGGGTGGGGACCTTCGCCAATGGATTGAGCATCCGCAAATGCTTGTCTGTCCAAGGATCGGCTTCCCGAAGGCGGATTTGCTCCGCGACCCCCAGTTCAGCCGCTGCAATCCGCACCTTACGGGCAAAAGGGGACGTCGGCGTGTACCACAGCCTCATGCTTCTCAGGCCGGCGTGAAAGTGAGCGCCAGCCCGTTCATGCAATAGCGCAGGCCGGTTGGCGGCGGGCCGTCTTGGAACACATGGCCAAGATGGCCGCCGCATTGGCTGCAATGCACTTCGGTGCGCTGCATGCCAAACGAATTGTCCGCCTGTTCGTCCACCGCATGGGGCAAGGGCGCCCAGAAACTCGGCCAGCCGGTACCGCTGTCGTATTTCGTGGCCGAGGAAAACAAGGGTAAGGCGCAGCCCGCGCAATGGAAGATGCCCGTGCGGTGCTCGCTCAGCAGGGGCGAGGAAAACGGCGGTTCCGTGCCGGCCTGGCGCAGAATGTTATATTGCGCCGGGGTGAGCAGTTTACGCCATTCGGCATCCGTGTGCGTCACTTTGTAACCGGCGGCGCGGGCGCGCGAAGCCACGGC
>JAGWOU010000181.1 GCA_028870815.1 Rhodospirillales bacterium
ACCGGCCGGTCGGCGTTATTTTGTTCGCGAGGAACATCATTGAGCCTACACAACTTATTGATCTTAATGCAGAATTGAAAAGCATTCTGCCCGAGAGCGCGGTGCGGATGGTGGACCAGGAAGGCGGGCGCGTGGCGCGGCTGCGGCCACCGCATTGGCCGGCTCTACCTGCGGCGGCCACGTTGAAAACCACAGAGGACGCCTATGCTCATGGCCGCGCCTTGGGTTCGATGGTGCGCGAAGCAGGTTTTACCATGACGGCAGCGCCGGTGCTCGACCTGCTTATAGACGGTGCCAATTCGGTCATCGGCGACCGCGCCATTACCGGAGATCCAGAAACCGTGGGCCGGTTGGGTGGAGAGATCGCGCGGGGCATCATGGATGAGGGCGTTGCGCCGGTGATAAAACATATGCCGGGCCACGGACGGGCGGCGCTGGACAGCCACCTGGCGTTGCCGCGCGTGGCCATGAATGATGACGACGACCATCTGCCCTTCATCATGAACCGTGACCTGCCTTGGGGGATGACCGCGCATATCGTTTATGAACAATGGGATAAAAACCGTCCTGCTACGGTCTCACCGATCGTCATCCAGAACATCATCCGGGAGAAAATCGGTTTCAAGGGCCGTTTGATGTCCGATGACCTGGCGATGCACGCGCTTTCCGGCTCCCCGGCGGAACGGGCAAGGGCCGCGCTGGCGGCGGGGTGCGACATCGCGCTTTATTGCCCTGGCGATTTTGAAGGCAACCGCGCCGTGCTGGAGGCGCTGTAGATGCCGCATTTTCTGCTCATCGTCATTGCCCTGGCCATCGCCATCATTCTGCACGAACTGGCGCATGGGGTTGTTGCTTGCTGGATGGGCGACCACACGGCGCGTTGGGCCGGACGGCTGACATTGAACCCCTTGAAGCACATCGACCGGACCGGCAGCATCATGGTGCCGCTGATTCTGGCTGCTGGGCAGATTCTTACATTGGGGCGGATCGCGTTCCTCTACGGCTGGGCAAAGCCCGTGCCGGTCAATCCGGTCAATCTGCGGATTCGTGAGTACCGTAACCCCCGGCGGCTGATGGCCATTGTGGCGGTGGCGGGGCCGGTGACGAATTTTTTGCTGGCACTTGCGGGAGGCTTCGCGATCCATGGGGCGGAGGCGATGCAGTCGATAAGGTTGATCGACTTTCTGGCCTATTTTATCCAGATCAATCTGTTGCTTGGGCTGTTCAACCTCATTCCGCTGCCGCCTATGGATGGTGGGCGCATTGCCGTTGGCGTGCTGCCTTTGCCGCTTGCCATAAAGCTTGCTCAGGCGGAGAAAATCGGCATCGCGGCGGTGCTGCTGGTGCTGTTCGTGCTGCCTTTGGCGCTGGCGCAGCTTGGCATTCGTTTTGACCCCTTCCGCGAGGTGATGGGGCTGGTTTTGCCCGCTGCCGAGCACGTGGTTCTGGTTCTGACGGGGAATGGCGTTGGAAACAACTGAAGCGCTTGTTCTGAAACTTGAAGGGTTTGAGGGCCCGCTGGACCTGTTGCTGGAACTGGCGCGCACACAGAAGGTGGATCTCGCCAAAATCTCCATTTTGCAGCTGGTGGAGCAGTTTCTGGGTGTGATCGAGGGTGCGCGCCGGGTGCGGCTGGAGCTGGCGGCGGATTGGCTGGTGATGGCGGCCTGGCTGACCTGGCTGAAGTCCCGCCTGCTGGTGCCGCAGTTGGGCGAACCTGAGGACGCCGAGGTGGCGGCGGAGATTCTGCAGGCCCGGCTGATGGATTTGCAGGCGATGCGGCAGGCCGCGAAATGGCTGGGCGGGCGGCCGCAACTGGGCTGGGACGTGTTTGAACGCGGCATCCCGGAGGAACTGACGGAGCTGGACCGCTCCCGCCTGAAGCTGGAAATGAGCGGGCTGCTCTCGGCCTATCTCGCGGCGCGGCGCCGGGCGGGGGCCAAGCAGCAATACCGCCCGAAACCGATGGTGTATTTCTCGGTGCAGGATGCATTGCAGCGGGTTGGCAGGCTGCTTGGCTCCTTGCCGGACTGGGCCAGTTTGGAGCAATTTTTGCCGGAAGGGCTGGAGGATGGCGTTCCACGCCGGGCAGCCATCTCCTCAACCCTCATCGCGGGGCTGGAAATGGCCAAGGGCGGACAGCTAGATTTGCGGCAGGACGAGAAATTTGGGCCGATTCTGATGCGGAAGAAGGAGGGTGGGGGATTTGACGGATGAATTCACCCCGGCGATGCGCTTGGCCGAGGCGGCAATTTTCGCGGCTACTCAGCCTGTTACGGCGCGAATGCTGGCCAATCTGTTGCCCGAGGATGAGGATGTAGATGCCGTGATGGCGGCCCTGACCCAAGCTTATGAGGCGCGCGGGGTGAACATCGTCATGGTTGGCGGGGGCTGGCAGTTCCGCACCGCACCGGATTTGGCGCCTGCCTTGCGCAAGGTGGTGGAATTGCCGCGCCGTCTGCCTCGTGTGGCGATGGAGAGTCTGGCCATCATTGCCTACCACCAGCCGGTGACACGCACGGAGATCGAGGAGATTCGTGGCGCGGCACTTTCCCAGAACACGCTGGATTTGTTGCTGGAAAATGGGTTGGTGACGCCAAAGGGACGCAAGGAGACGCCGGGCCGCCCGACCCTATGGGGCACGACCCCGGCATTTCTGGCGCAGTTCGGGTTGAATGATCTGCGCGAATTGCCGAAGCGCGAAGAATTGCTGATCGACCCTACTGGTCCGGCGCTTTCCGCCCCGCCGCGGGAGGCGGAACTGCCGATTGAGGCCGTGCTGGCGCCTGAGAGTGAAGGTGAGCCCGGATGAGCAGGTTGCGGATCACCCGGCAGACGCTGATGGATGGCACGCTGCGTGCCAAGCAACGCGAATATGCCGAGAAGCATCCTGATATGCGCTGGCGGACGGATGCCGAGATGACGGCGCTGCTGGAACGTATTCTGAGTGAGCATCCGCCAGGGGAGGATCTTTGGATCTTCGGCTACGGATCGTTGATCTGGAACCCAGCCTTTCATTACGAGGAAAGCCGTTGTGCCCTGCTGCGCGGCTGGCACCGGCGGTTCTGCCTGAAACTGTTAATAGGGCGCGGCACGCCGGAAACGCCCGGGCTGATGCTGGCGCTGGACAAGGGCGGCGCCTGCCGTGGCGTGGCCTTCAGGATCAGCGCCGGTAAGTTGCAGGAAGAGCTGGGACTGCTCTGGCAGCGAGAGATGTATGGCGGGGCGTACAATGCACGCTGGGTAAAACTGGCGGTGGGCGGGCAGCAGATGCGCGCGCTTACCTTTGTCATCAACCCCAGCCATCCGCGCTACATCAAGGAACTCACCATAGAGGAAACAGCCAGGCTAATTGCCTCCGGCCAGGGTGATCTGGGCAGTTGCCGGGAATATTTCGACAATACCGTGGCGCATTTACGCGAAATGGGCGTGAAGGACGCGGCGCTGGCGCGCATTGCCGCGTCTTTGCCATCCGCGTGATGGCCTGCTAGCAAGCCTGCGCGATGTTTGGATTATCCTGGGGTGAAATAGGTCTGATCATGGCGGTGGCGCTTATCGCCATTGGGCCGAAGGACTTGCCTGTCGCCATTCGCACCGTCACCGGGCTGATCAAGAAGGCCAGAGGCATGGCGGCGGAGTTCCAGGGCCATATCGACGAGATGATGCGCGAGGCGAATCTCTCCGATGTGAAAGGCGAGATCGACAAGCTGAGGCGCTTTGATTTCCGCACCGCAGCTGAGGACACGATTGACCCGGATGGCTCGCTGCGCGCCAACGTGAGGGACGTGAACGAGAGCATGGCGGCTACGCCTTATAAGCCGCCGGCCCCCGTGGAGGAGCTGCCGCCGGACGCGCCGGCTGTGATACCGCCCGAAGCGGCGCGCAAGGCGCCAGTTCCCGCTTTTATTCCGCCCGGTACCAGGCGTTGGGGTTTTTAATGCATGTCCGATGATGGCGATGAGATCAACGACAAGGAAATGCCGTTGCTCGAGCACCTGGCGGAGTTACGCCGCAGGCTGATCTGGTCGGCCGTGACGTTTATTCTGTGCTTCGTCGTTTGCTACCATTTCGCGCCCCGGATTTATGACTTTCTGGCGGCTCCGCTGGCGCATGCACTAGAGGCGCAAGGGCATAAGCCCGAGCTGATTTACACCGCCCTTTACGAGGCGTTTTTTACCTATGTGAAGGTGGCGGTGTTCGCGGCGGCATTCATCTCCTTCCCCGTGGTGGCGGCGCAAATTTGGCTGTTTGTAGCACCCGGCCTGTACAAGCGCGAAAAACGGGCGCTGCTACCGTTTCTTTTCGCGACGCCGCTTTTGTTTTTTGCCGGCGGGGCGCTGGCTTACTATGTGTTCTTTCCGGTGGCGTGGAAGTTTTTCCTATCCTTCCAAACATCCGGCGGGTCGGTGGATATCGCCCTGCTGCCGAAGGTCGCGGATTATCTGAACATCGTGATGAAGCTGATCTTCGCCTTCGGACTCAGCTTTGAGCTGCCGGTGCTGCTGACTCTGCTGGGCAAGGTTGGCATCGTTTCCTATGCCGCGTTGAAGAAATACCGGCGCTATGCCTATGTGGGCTGCTTCATTGTTGCAGCGGTGATGGCCCCGCCGGATGTACCGAGCCAGTGTATCATGGCCGGGCTGCTGATCTTCCTGTTCGAAATCTCGCTATTCCTGGTGCGGATGGTGGAACCGAAGGCCGTAGAAGACGAAACCGAAACGGAAAAAGACCCCGAACATGCATGATATTAAGATGATCCGCGAGGACGCCGCCGGGTTTGACGCGGCGCTAGGGCGCAGGGGTATCCAGCCGCTTTCGAGAGAAATTCTGGAACTGGACGAACAGCGCCGAGCCGCTTTGGCCAAGCAGCAGGAATTGCAGGCTGAGCGTAATGCGATCTCCAAGAAGATCGGTGAAGCAAAACGCAACAAGCAGGATAGCGCAGTGCTAGAGGCGGATGGAACTCGGCTTCGCGGCGAGATCGAGGCGCTGGACGCTGAGGGGCCGCGTCTTGACGGCATGCTGCGTGATACTTTGTCGAAAATCCCCAACCTGCTCGACGCCTCTGTGCCGGACGGCAAGGATGAGACAGAGAACAAGCAGGAAAAACTCTGGGGTACGCCGCATGAGTTTGCCTTTGCGCCGAAGCAGCATTTT
>JAGWOU010000182.1 GCA_028870815.1 Rhodospirillales bacterium
AGAAAAGCGCCTTTGGATTTGAGAATTTTCCGCTTTAGGAGGAAAATTCCCGGACGAATGAATCGTCACCTTGACCTCCCGTTACCAAGGAAGAGCCTTCTTGTTCTACGATCTGCCGCCCTCTATTGTCACGTTACACCTTTCGGTCGGACAGCATAAATAAATAGTTGTATATCATCATTTTAATATTTGAATTTCGCAACGAATTTTTGAATTGTTTTTTATTCGCTTTAGGATCAGCAGCCAAAGCAATCAAGTTTTCAAATTTTCGCGTAGATTTAGCCCGCCCCAGTCCGAAAAAAAATTTTATTCGAAGGCGCGTAAGAAGGTTTACCTTTGCGGTGCTGTATCCACAGCCACACATAGACGCAACCAAGGGCTGTGAAACCTAGACTTAAACAAAATGAGAAGTTGGTGGAGCTAAGCGGAATCGAACCGCTGACCTTCTGCATGCCATGCAGACGCTCTACCAATTGAGCTATAGCCCCGCGCCTTTTCGGTGGAGGGGCGTATAGACCGGGCCGGCCGAGGAAAGCAAGAGGAAGGAAAGAAAATCTGTCCCCAAAATGCCGTTTTCCGTCGCCAAAGGCGGCTTCACCTTCCCCCAGCCGGTAAAACGGGGTAACCCGCCTGAAATGGTCAAACTCCGCTTCGCCCCCAGCCCCACCGGCTATCTGCATGTTGGCAATGCCCGCGCCGCTTTGGTGAATTTCCTGTTCGCCCGGCATGAGGGCGGAAAATTGCTGCTGCGGCTGGACGATACCGATACCGAGCGCGGCCGCCCGGAATATGAGCAGGGCATTTACGATGATCTGCGTTGGCTGGGCATTGAATGGGACGAGCAGGCCCGGCAGTCTGACCGTTTCGCCCGCTATGGGGAAGTTGCCGAGGCGTTGAGAGCCTCAGGCAGGCTCTACCCCTGTTTTGAGAACGAGGACGAACTGGCCGCCAAGCGCGCCGCCCTCATTAAACGCAAGTTGCCCCCGGTTTACGACCGCGCCGCGCTGAACATGACGCCTGAGCAGCGGGCCACCGCCGAGGCCAATGGCAAGAGACCCTATTGGCGCTTCAAGCTCTCGGACGAGGCGGTGAGCTGGAACGACCTCGTACTCGGCGCGCGCAATATCAAGCTCAGCACGGTCTCGGACCCGGTGTTGATCCGCGCCGATGGCACACCTCTCTACACCTTCACCTCGGTGGTGGACGATGCGGATATGGGCATCACCCATATCGTCCGCGGCGAGGATCATGTTTCCAACACGGCGGTGCAGATCGACCTGTTCCGCGCCATTTCCCGCAACCCTGTGCCGCGCTTCGCGCATCTGCCGCTGATTTCCGGCGGGGACGGGGAAAAGCTTTCCAAGCGTATCGGCTCTATCTCGCTGAAATCGCTCCGCAAGGATGGCATCGAACCCGCCGCGCTGACCGCGTATCTGGCGCGGCTGGGCACCAGCAAGGACACCGCCCCGCTGCCGATGGCGGAACTGATCGCGCAGTTCTCGCTGAATGATTTCTCCCGCTCGCCGCCGCGTTTCGACGCCGCGCAACTGCTGGGGCTGAACCGCAAGCTGCTGCACCACCTGCCCTTCGAGGCCGTGCAGGACCGCCTGCCGGAAGGCGCTACCCCAGAATTCTGGGAGACTGTGCGCGGCAATCTGGACCTGCTTTCCGAATCCCGCGCCTGGTGGGCGGTGGCGGCGGGCGAGATCGTGACGCCGACACTTCCGGATGAGGCTCTGACGGTGATCGAAGCCGCGCGGGAAACCATCCCGGCGGAGATGACGCCGGAGAGCTGGAAAGCCTGGGCCGCGGCCATTTCCGCCGCCACCGGGGCCAAGGGCAAGGCGTTGTACCAGCCGCTGCGCCTGGCGCTGACCGGCGAGGAGCATGGACCGGAGATGGCGCCGCTGCTGAGACTGATGGGGCGGGAGCGTGCCGCCAAACGCCTGAGCGCCTGCGTTGCCGCGAAGGCCAGCCCCGGCTAAGACAAACCCGGCAGGGAGGAAAGAGCCGCGTGGTCGATATTTTTGACGAAGTTTCCGAGGATTTGCGCCATGAGCGGACGGTAAAGCTCGCCCAGCGGTATGGTGGGCTGCTACTGCTGGCCGCCGTGTTGGTTCTCGCGGGCGTGGCCGGGCAGCAATATTGGCAGGCCCGCAAGACCAGACTGGCCGAAGCTGCCGCCAAGCAATATCTGGCGCTGACCCAGGCCGTGGACCAACCCGACGCGAAAGTGACGCCAGCGATGGCGGACGCGACCGCCCAGAAGCTAGTGGATTTCTCCAAATCCGCGCCTGAGATTTACAAGACCATGGCCCGGCTGCGCGCCGCCGCCCTGTACGCAAATGCCGGGGAACTGCCCAAGGCGGCCACGCTGTGGAGCCGCGTGGGCGCCGATGAGGCCGCGCCCAACCTGATGCGCGACGCCGCCAGCCTGCTATTCGCCCAGCATGAAATCGGCATCGACAACGATACCGACATCCTCGCCCGTTTGCAGCCGATCGTGCAGGAGAAAAACCCGTATCATGGCCTGGCGCGGGAAATGCAGGCGATGGTTTATTTGAATGAGGGCAACACGGCGATGGCCAAATCGCTGTTTGCCCAGGTGCAGGACGACCCCGGCACCCCCCAGGGCGCGCAGAACCGCGCCCAGGCCATGCTCGCCAAGCTGAACGGATGACACTGCCCATGATTCGCCGCCGTACCGCGACTGTCGGCCTACTCGGCCTGCTTGCCTCCTGCTCGTCGTCGAAAAAAACGCCTATCGTGGGAACGCAAATTCCCGTGCTGCCGGACCAGTCCGGCATGGGCGTGGCGTCCGACGCGCCCGCTGTGACCTTGCCCGCGCCCACGGCGTTGAGCGCCTGGACGCAGACTTTGGCCAATGCCGCGCACGCGCCGGGCAATGCCGCCGGGCCGATCAGCTGCAAGCCCAGTTGGAACACCGATATCGGCGCGGCCGGCGGATACCGCCAGCCCCTGACGGCAAGCCCCCTGGTCGCGGGCGGGCATGTGTTCACCATGGATGCGGATGCCCATGTTCGCGCCCTGTCTCTTTCCGATGGCTCTGAGCTTTGGCGCACCAACACCAAGCCCAAGCACAATACCACGCAGAATCTTGGCGGTGGCATCGCCTTCGACTCCGGCAAAATTTACGCCAGCACCGGGTATGGCGAGGCGTTGGCGTTGGATGCGGGCAGCGGCAAAATTCTCTGGCGGCAGCAATTGGATTTTCCGGCGCGTTCCGCGCCGCTGGTGGCCGGCGGGCTGGTGGCCGTGGTCACCCAGAACGACCTGCTGCTGACCTTCGATGAACAATCCGGCGCGCCGGGCTGGCGCTTCTCCGGCGCTGTCGGCACCCCGCCAATGACCGCCGTGAGCGTGACCGGCGCCCCCGCTTTCGCGGATGGCATCGTTGTCGCCGGCTTCTCCACTGGTCTGCTCGCCGCCATCGATGCCAGTTCCGGCACGCCGGTTTGGGAACAGAGCCTGGCCACCGGGTTTGGACAGGCAAGCTCTCTGGACCTTTCGGACGTGGTGGCCGCCCCGGTGATCGCTGGTGGCGTGGTCTATGGCATCAATATCGGCGGCACCTTCATGGCGGTGGATCTGCATTCCGGCGCACAGGTGTGGACGCACCAGGCCGCCGGAAGCCAATCCCCCGCAGCATCTGGCGGGTTCCTGTTCCTGCTCGATTCCAATGCCGTGCTCTCCGCCGTGCATGCCGATGACGGGCTGGTGAGCTGGGCCACCGCCCTGCCCGCCTTCAAGAACATGAAGAAACACACCAACCCCATCGCCTGGGCCGGGCCGGCGCTGGTGAGCAACACGCTGATCTGCGTGAACGACCATGGCGAGGCTGTGCTGGTGGACGCCGTCACTGGCAAGGTGACGCAGACAGTGAAACTGGGCGCGCCGGCGGATATTGCCCCCATCCCCGTGGGCGGCGTGCTGTTGCAGCTAACGCGCAATGCGCGCCTGACGGCTTATGGCTGAACTGCCGCGAATCGTCATTGCCGGCCGGCCCAATGTCGGCAAATCCACCTTGTTCAACCGGCTTGTGGGCAGCCGCCTGGCGCTGGTGGCCGACACGCCGGGGGTGACACGCGACCGCAAGGAAGCGGTGTGCGAGATGGACGGACGCAAGGTGCTGGTGGTGGACACTGCGGGGCTTGAGGAAGCGGCACCCGACACGCTGCCCGGGCGCATGCGCGCCTCCACCGCCACCGCCGTGGACCAGGCGGATCTGGTGCTGTTCGTGTTCGATGCGAAAGCCGGGTTGATTCCCGAGGATAGGCATTTCGGCACATGGTTGCGACGGAAAGACCGCCCGGTGCTGGTTGTGGCCAACAAGGCCGAGGGGCGCGGCGGCATCGCCAACGCCATGGAAGCCTATGAGCTGGGCTTTGGCGAGCCGGTGGCGATTTCCGCCGAGCATAATGAGGGCATTTACGACCTCATGACCGAGATTGCCGAACGCCTGCCCGAAGCCGAACCGGAAGACGAGGACAGCGAGAACAAACCGCTGCATCTGGCCATCGTCGGCCGCCCCAACGCGGGCAAATCCACCCTGCTGAACTATTTGCTGGGCGAGCAGCGCATGATCACCGGCCCCGAACCCGGCCTGACGCGCGATGCCGTTTCCGCCGATTTTGAAGGCCCCGACGGTAAACTTTACCGCGTGGTGGACACAGCCGGGTTGCGCAAACGCGCGAAAGTGGATGAGGGTCTGGAGAAAATGTCCACCTCCTCCTCGATCGAGGCGCTGAAGCGCGCCGAGATGGCGGTGCTGGCGGTGGATGCCGTGCAGGGCATGCAAGAACAGGATCTGCACATAGCCCGGCTCATCGAACGCGAGGGCCGCGCCTGCGTGATCGCGCTGACGAAATGGGATGCGGTGGAAGACCGGCCGGATGCGAAGAAGGCGGCGCTGGACCGTATTTCCATCTCGCTGAGCCAGATGAAGGGCATCACCGTGGTGCCGCTTTCGGCTGAGACCGGCGAGGGGGTGAAGAAGCTCTTCCCCGCCATCCGCGACACCTATGAAAAGTGGAATCTGCGCATTCCCACCAGCCAGCTCAACCGCTGGTTTGAGGGCGCCCTTGAACGCTTTCCGCCGCCGCTGGTGGATGGCCGTCGCCTGAAGCT
>JAGWOU010000183.1 GCA_028870815.1 Rhodospirillales bacterium
CCGCCTTAACCTCACCACCTTCCACAAATAGCCTCTTCAAGATCACGCCGCTCACCTGCGGGCGAATATCAGAGGTAACCACCGCTTCGGTGCGGCCCGGAAGGTCCGTGGTGCGCAGCACCGGCTGTGTATGGATGGTGATAACGCCAACCTGGGCGGGCGGCGGCGGTGGAGCTTGCTTTTTCTCGCATCCAACGAGCAGGGCGGTTCCGGCAAGGCAAGAGACCGCCAGCACGCGCTTACGCGCGCCGTGGCGAAGGGTGGCGGGCATCAAAACCTCACGGGCAGGTTAAAAATAATGAAGATAGGCGAACCGGGAGCAGCACTTAAACACACAAATATTTACAGTACTTACTGGTACTGATATTCAGCGTTTGGCGCTCTGTCAAGGCATGGCGTTGCCTCCCGAAGCGCCGTAGTGCTAACGGAAAGGATATAATGGGAACGCCTGACGAGTACTGCAAGGGCCGGGGCCGGCCAAAAACCCGGGGCGACGATACGCAGCGAAGCACGATCGTGGAAACGTCCCGCCGGTTATTCGTGCAGAAAGGCTATGGCGCGACCACAACCGAAGATATCGCGGCGGCCTGCCGCATTTCCAAGCAAACCCTCTACCGGCTGTTTCCCAGCAAGCCCACGCTGTTTGCCGCCGTGGTGGAAGCTGGGCGCCCGCAATGGCTGGAGTTCCCCGTGCCGGAGGACATGCCCCCGCAACAGGCGCTGGAGCGGATATTCCGCATCAACATCTCTGACGAGGAGGACCGGGAGCGGCTGGAACTGGCTAGGCTGCGGCTGACGGAATGCCCAAGCCACCCAGATCTGCACCATCTCATCACCGAGCCGGTGACGAACCATCCCCTTGCGCCGCTGGCCTGCTGGATGAAACGGCAGGAGGAACTGGGACGGCTGCAGCTGGTGGGCGATGCCTTCAGCCTGGCGCGGATGCTAGCGGACATGGTCTTCGGCGCCATGGTGATGAATTCCTTCAACGACCTCCGGTGGCCGAGCGGCGAAGCACGGCAAACGCATATCCGCAACGCGATCAGCGTATTCCTGCACGGCGTCAGCGCCGCCCCGCACGCCTAGAGCGCGATGACTTTAGGTTCGCTCGCTTTGCGAGCGGAACTGAAGTCTGAATCGCCCTCTTATTCATTGATTCAGAGACGGATTCAGAGATGAGAGCGATCGCCGAAGCGATTCGATCTCATGTCATCCGGCTCTGGTCGGTCCGGATCCGGGCATAAATTCCTGGAAAAACAGCAGCCCTTCTGATAACATCCGGTCAACGGCCTAAGAAAAGGCCGCGACTCTCGCCTTGGACTCCACAAGGAAGCGAGGACAAAATGAACGGTGTTGTTATTTGGGCAGAAATGTTGGCCGTGCCCGTCATCATTGGGCTCATAGGCGTAGTAATCTGCTATTTGCGGGATCAGCACGACCTGAACGAGTGGCATAAACTGCACCATTAGCATTGCAGGTGCTGTCTCTGGCGAAGCTTATCCGCCGGGCATTGGCCAAACGCCGGTAAACTCCTCCTCTGCATAGGCTTTATAGTCGGCCAGAATTTGCGGCGCATCATCGGTGAAAAGCTGTGAGACGATGCCGTAGACCAGTTTGGGTGCGGCGAATTTCATGCCGGAAAGCGCCGAGGCGGAAAGACCCAAACTCGCCAGTGCGGCGTAATTGAAATTGAACAGCCCGTGCAACCTGTCCGCCCCCTCCGGCGTTTTCGCCGTGAAGGCAAAATCCCTGGCGAGATAAGGATGATCGTCGATCAGCGGATTTGGGTTCGGGGCCTGGTATTTGTCCCGCCAGCAGGCGATGTCCGGCGCCAACACCGAAAGCTCCCGGCGCAGCCTTGAATCTGTCAAAAGTCCGGTGGATAACACCAGGAAATCGAAAACGTAACGCCCTTTCGGCGTTGTCACCTCCACCCCGTCCGGCGTCTCCCGCACATCAAGCCAAGCTTCGCCGGGGTGAAAGGCAAATCCTTCATACGCCGCCGCGCGGCTGAACGTGTCATTGGTAGGCGGCTGGTTGAACGAGAGGAAATGGTCGATGCCGTCATATCGCTGCGCATCGGAAAGGTCGGAAAAATGCCCCAGAAAACCAGCATTTTCCATAAACCGGATAGGGTTGATCTTGGGCAAGGCGGGTTTACGGATGAATATGCGCACCTGCGCCACGCCCGCCCCAAGCGCGAATTGCGCATTGTCAAACGCCGAGGCGCCGCCGCCCAAAATGCCGATCCGCCCGCCCTTCAGCGCGGCATAATCCACCGCCTCAGACGTGTGAGCATAGCGCGCTTTCGGCAAAGCCTTGATGAACTCCGGCACATGCCATTCACCGCCACCCTGAATGCCGGTGGCCAGCACGACTTTCCGCGCCAGATGGAACCCGGTCTCAGGCGCACCGGCACCTTCCACCCGCACGCGGAACAACCCGCGTTGCACAGGCTCGATCAACACGGCCTTGGTTTCGTTACGTACGGGAAT
Organism: Rhodospirillales bacterium; assembly: GCA_028870815.1. Classification (GTDB taxonomy): domain Bacteria; phylum Pseudomonadota; class Alphaproteobacteria; order Acetobacterales; family Acetobacteraceae; genus Acidocella. Next base: position 2,496 of record JAGWOU010000183.1, read on the forward strand.
ATCCAGCGTCTCGCGGTACCAGATGAGATAGCGCATCCATTCCCCGCGCGGAATCTTGCCCAGGCTTTCCCAGCCGTCTTCGCCATATTGCGCCTCCCACCAGGCGCGGAAGGTAAGCGAGGGCAGGCCGAGATCCACCGAGATGAGGTGCTTGGGCGTACGCAGCGTCACCATGCGGGCATAGGTCACCCAGGGGCCTTCCCGCCCGGCGGGGTTCTCGTCCACCACCAGAATATTGCCCACCTTCTCGCGCATCAGCCCGAAGGCAGCGGCCAGGCCGCTCTGCCCGCCGCCGATGATCAGCACGTCGTAAACATGCCCCTGCGGGCTGGCGTGGGGTCGCACCCAGGGCTTGGCGGGGTAGTCCAGAAGCGCCAAATCCCGCCGCACCTTCTCTGCCAGCGCCTGAAGCGCCTGCGAATTTGCCATCTCGTCCATGCTGCAAATGCTAACCAGGGGCGGCATTGCGGGCAATCGGTTTATCCGGCTAGGTCTGGCGCATGACCCCTGGTGAAACCGCCATCGCCCGTTGCGACCTGTTCCGCCGCCCCCCTTACAGTGAAGAAGCCGGCGCTTTGACCCGCCGCTATCTCACCCCGGCGCATAAAGCCGCGCTGGAGGCTCTCACGGGCTGGATGCAAGCCGCCAACATGGCCGTGCGGCTGGACGCGGCGGGCACGCTGATCGGCCGTTACGAAGGCACCGGCCCCAGAACCCTGCTCATCGGCTCGCATATCGACAGCGTGCGCGATGCAGGTGCCTATGATGGCGCGCTGGGCGTAATGCTGGGCCTTGGCGTGGTGGAGGAGCTTGCCCGGCAAGGCAAACGCCTGCCCTTCGCCATCGAAATCCTGGCCTTTGGCGACGAGGAAGGCTCGCGCTTCCATGCCTCGATGACCGGCAGCCGGTTCATCTCCGGCACGCTGAAGGACGATCCAACCAACCTGACGGATGAAGACGGCGGCACCATGGAAGAAGCCCTGCGCGGCTTCGGGCTGGATCCGGCGGGGCTACGCACCGCCGCGCGCCGGGAAGACGTGTTTCTCTATCTCGAACCGCATATTGAGCAGGGCCCGGTGCTGGAGGCTGAAAATCTGCCCGTTGGTATCGTCACCGGCATCGCGGCACAAACACGGCTGATGGTGACGCTCTCCGGCATGGCCAACCATGCGGGCACCACGCCGATGCATTTGCGCAAGGACGCTTTGGCCGCCGCGGCCGAAGCGGTGCTGCTGCTGGAGCGCATCGCGGCGCAAGCCGGAATCGTCGGCACGGTGGGGGCGATCAGCGCCAGGCCCGGCATGGGCAATGTGATCCCCGGCGAATGCGTGTTCCCGGTCGATTTACGCGCCCCCTCCGCCGAGGCACGGGATGCGGCGGAACAGGCGTTTCGCACCGGGCTTGCGGAAATTTGCGCCCGGCGCGGCATCGGGCAGGAAGCCACCACCGTGCAACAACTCGCCCCTTGTTTATGCGACGGCGCGGCGCAGACCCTGCTGGCGGAGGCCATTGCGGCACAAGGGCAGCGCCCGTTCCGCCTCGCCTCCGGCGCGGGGCATGATGCAATGAGCATGGCGGCCCTTTGCCCGGTGGCGATGCTGTTCATCCGCTGCCGGGCGGGAATCAGCCACAACCCGGCGGAGCATGTGGAAGCGGCGGATGTGGATGTGGCGGCGCGTGTGATGCTGGCATTTGTAGAAAAACTGGCGGGCACCGCCGAGCTTTAGGAGACTTATATGGACCGTTATCTCGCCGGGTACCTGGACTTCACCCATCGCCGCCCCACCCAACCGCCGCTGCCGCCGGGCAAGCACGAACTGGCCTTGTTCGATGACCGCAACCCGTTGCTGGTGGTGCCTCCCAGCATCGACCCCGCACGGCCCAGCAAATTCGTGGTGCTGTTCCATGGCGGCGGCGGCAGCGCGCAAAAAATTCTGCCGATGCTGGAAGCCCATGCCGAGGAAAAGGGCTTTCTGCTGCTGGTCCCGCAATCCATGTTCCCCACCTGGGATATCGTGATCGGCGGCAACGGGCCAGACCGTGAACGGCTGGACACCACCCTCGCCTATGTGGCGGACCGTTTCGCCATCGACCCCACCCATTTCGCCTTCGCGGGGCACTCGGACGGCGGCAGCTACGCCATGTCCCTCGGCCTCACCAACGGGCAGTTCGTCACGCATATCATCATCTCCTCCGCCGGATTCATGACCGTACAGATTCAGGAAGGCGCGCCGCGTATCTTCATGTCCCACGGCACGAAGGATGAGCAGATTCCCATCGACCGTTCCGGGCGCAAACATTCAGCGATGCTGAAAGACGCAGGCTACGACATTACGTATGTGGAATATGACGGCCCGCACGCCTACCAGAAAGAGGTGGTGGAAAAGGCCGTGGCGTTTTTTCTGTCAGAGGCATAATTGGGACAAAAGCTTATGAGACGGAATAGCATGAGATCGAATCGCTCCGGCGATCGCTCTCATGTCATCCGGCTCTGAATCAATGAATTAGAGGGCGATTCAGACTTCAGTTCCGCTCGCAAAGCGAGCGAACCTGAAGTCATCGCGCTCTAATGATGCATCAGCACCGGCAGGTCGAACGCCTT
>JAGWOU010000184.1 GCA_028870815.1 Rhodospirillales bacterium
CTCCAGATAACACATCTCTTGCCCTGGCAGAGAGGTCTTGCAGGTTGCCGATCGGCGTGGAAACCAGCACAAGGGCTGGCAGGGACTCCCGGATCTGTGCCCCGGGGAGCGCGTCCGTTGGAGGGTCTTGAATTGCGTCTGGTGCCTTATCTTCGTTCATCCGTGCTCCTTGGCGCCACGCTGGCGCTCGCAAGCTGTGCTGGTCAAGTCCCGCAATTCCCCGGCGGCTTTGGTTTGCCCTCATCCCTCATGTCGGGTGCGTCGTCTTCAAATGCGAATTTCGGCAAAACCGCGGGCAATGTTCTGCTGCTGGTGCCACTTTCCGGCCGGCTCGCGCCGGTGGGCCAGGCGCTGGCCAACGCCGCGAAGCTGGCTTTCCCACCCGGCAGCTCGCCCTCGCTCGACATCCGCGACACCGGCGGCACACCGGCAGGCGCGGCCAGCGCGGCGCAGGCGGGCCTTGCCGCCGGAGATGGCATCATTCTCGGCCCCCTCACCGCGGGGGACACCCAGGCGGTCATTCCCATCGCCAAGCAGGCGGGCGTGAATGTTCTTGCCTTCACCAACGACAGCGCGGTGTCGGCCCCCGGCGTATGGGCGCTGGGAATCACCCCGGCCCAGCAGGTAGCGCGCGTGGTGCAGGTTGCGGCGGATTCCGGCCGCACCCAGCTTGCCGGCTTGGTGCCAGATACGGATTTCGGCCACAGCCTGGCTCAAGCCCTGCAGCAGCAAGCTTCCGCGCTTAGCGAGCCGCCGCCGCAGATCGTTTATTACGACCAAAGTTTCTCCAGCGTGAACGACGCGGTCAGGTCCATTTCAGACTGGGATGGGCGTGGCGCCGCGCTGATAGCCGAGATCAAGGCCGCGAAAGACGAGAACACCGCGGCGGGGCTTGAAAAAGCCCGCGAACTGCGCCGCCAGCAGGTGCCGCCGCCAAGCTTCAACGCGTTGTTCATCGGCGCGACGGATGGCAACACCCTGGCTGAACTGGCAAATTTCCTGCCTTATTACGATATCTCGTCGCCTCAGGTGAAATTGATGGGGCCGTCTCTGTGGGCCCCGCTCGCAACCGCGATGGCGAGCCAGCCCGCCTTGCTCGGCGCCATCTACGCCGCCCCTGACCCCGCCGCTGCAGCCTCATTCAATGCCAAGTACAGCGCGGCTTACGGCAGCTCACCGCCGGGGATCGCGGATATCGCCTTCGATGCAGCCGCCCTCGCCAAACTCGCCGCTTCCTCCGGAGGCTATACGTCTCAGGTGCTCACCGCGCCGTCCGGCTTCACCGGCACGGATGGCCTGATTGTGTTGCAGCCAGATGGAACCGTGAAGCGCGGCCTCGCGGTGTTCTCCATCGCGCCCGGCCAGCCCGCCATCACGTCCCCCGCGCCCACCAGCCTGGGCCAACCGTAACGGCGCATGTCCGAGCAAACCAGTTGGGAAAGAGCCTGGCCCGCCGCAATCGCGCTGTTTCTGGCGCTTGTCGCGGGGCCTACCGCCGTTTTCGGGCTTCTGGTTCTGCTTGGCGAACTGCGCCCTGGCATCGCCTTGCTTTCCTGGGCTGTCTGCGGCCTGGTCGCCATCGGTTTCGCGCTGCTGCTGGGGCGGGATGTCGCGATCATGACGCGGCTTGTCCGCTCACTGCGTACCGCACCTGACTCCCTGCCCAGCGAGCGGCAGCTTTTGGTTCCCGGCCTGGACGATCTGGGTGCGGAGGCCATGCGCCTCATTCATGCCGAGCGGCTGTTGCGTGGCCGCCACGTTGCCAGCGCCACGGAGGATAGGGCGCTGGTTGAGCGTCTGCCGGACCCGCTTCTCAAGCTTGATGCCGAGGGCGCTCTGCTCTGGCGCAACGACAGCGCGATCACCGCTTTCGGCACGGAAACAGCGGCTCTGCTGCGCCATCCCGATATCCGCGCGGCCTTTAGTGAGGCGCGTTCCAGCGGCGTGCCGGTTCGCCGGGAAATCGTGCTGGCGGCACCGGTAATCAGGGATCTCGAAGTCACGATGATTCCCGTCGGCGCGCCGGTTTACATGCTGGTGAGCGACCGCACGCGGGAGCGCGCGCTGGAAAAGATGCGCGCGGATTTCGTCGCCAATTCGAGCCATGAGCTGCGCACGCCGCTCGCCAGCCTGATCGGCTTCATCGAAACCCTGCGCGGCCCGGCGGCTGACGACGTGGAAGCGCAGCAGCGATTTCTCGGAATCATGGCCGAGCAGGCGGCGCGGATGCAGCGCGTGATCGGCGATCTGCTCTCGTTGTCCAAGATCGAGATCTCCGAACATTCTCCGCCGAAGGAAATGCTGTATCTGCCGCCGTTGCTGGAACGAATCGTTGCCGGGCTGGAGCCGATACTCAACGCCCAAAGCGCCAGGCTAGTCGTGGCAATGCCGCCGGATTTGCCAGAAATCCCGGCCGATGCCGACCAGCTCACCCAGGTATTCACAAATCTTCTCGATAATGCCTTGAAATATGGAAAGTCGGACGGCGAGATCAAACTCACCGCCAGCGCCGTGCCGGATATAAGGTTTCCTTCCGGTGGCGTCGTCGTGGCGGTGGAGGATGACGGCGCGGGCATTCCGCGCGAACATCTCCCGCGCCTTACTGAGCGGTTTTACCGGGTGGACAAAGGACGCTCCCGCGCCATTGGCGGCACGGGGCTCGGTCTTGCAATCGTCAAGCACGCTGTCAACCGCCATCGCGGCCGGCTGCTCATAGACAGCGAGCCGGGCAAGGGCACCATCTTCACCGTCTGGTTACCGGGCCCAAGCCGCTAGGCCGAGACAGAACGCCCCTTAACGGTTATGAACGTGCCGCTGGAACGGGGAGTAGAACCATGGCCATCGGGATAATCGTTGCCGCGCTGATCGTCCTTGGATTGATCGGGGTCTTCATTCACGACCGGACGCAAACCCACCACACCGTCTTGCGGAACTTTCCGGTCATTGGGCATTTCCGCTACTTCGCGGAAACCTGGGGCACCTATATGCGCCAATACCAGTATCTGTCGGATTGGGTAGAGCGCCCGTTCAACCGGCTGGAGCGCAGCTGGGTTTATCGTTCGGCAAAGGGCGTTTCCAATTATGTCAGCTTCGGTTCCGAAGCCGTGCCCACCTTCGTGTTCCGCAACGCTGCTTTCCCGATTCTGGAGGAGGATAGAAAATCCTACCCCGGCAAACTCATCGGCGTAGCCAACGGCCCTGGTGCCTGCGAACAGCCTTACACCGCCGAAAGCTTCTTCAACGTCTCCGGCATGTCTTATGGCGCGCTCAGCCATGCGGCCGTCACGGCGCTTTCGCGTGGGGCGAAGCTCGCCGGCATATGGATGAGCACGGGTGAGGGGGGCTTGAGCAAATTCCACCTCGAAGGCGGGGCGGATATCGTCATGCAGATCGGCACCGCCAAATATGGCGTGCGCGACGCCGAGGGAAATCTTTCCGATGCGCGTTTGCGCGAAATCGCAGCGTATCCACAGGTGAAAATGTTCGAGGTCAAGCTCGCGCAAGGGGCTAAGCCCGGCAAGGGCGGTGTTCTGCCCGGCAACAAGGTCACACCAGAAATCGCCGCGATACGCGGCATCACCCCTTGGCAGGATTCAATCTCGCCCAACCGCCATCGCGACATTGGCGATATCCAGGAGTTGGGAGTATTCATAAACCGTGTGCGGACCATCACCGGCAAGCCGGTGGGCGTGAAGTTCGTGGTCGGCGACCCCGCCTTCCTCGACGAATGGTTCAACGATTGTTCGGAAAATCCCGAGCATTGTCCTGATTACTTGCAGGTTGACGGCGGCGAGGGCGGAACCGGCGCCGCTCCGGAATCGCTTGCCGATTATGTCGGCTTGCCGATTACCCAGGCGCTGCCCTATGTCGCGGCACTGCGCCAGGAACATGGTTTGCAGCAGCGCATTCGCATCATCGCGTCCGGCAAACTGATCACGCCGGACAAAGTAGCCTGGGCGCTCTGCATGGGGGCGGATTTCGTGTCGTCGGCGCGCGGTTTCATGTTCGCTCTGGGCTGTATCCAGGCGATGAAATGCGGTTCGGGCAAATGTCCCACGGGTGTCACCGCCGCCGATCCGCGCCTGATCCGCGGGCTTGATCCAACCGACAAAGCAGTGCGCGTTTCCCGGTATGCGCTTAAAATGCGCGACGAGGTGGAGATCATCGCGCATAGTTGCGGCCTCACCGACGCCAGCAAATTCGCGCCCAAGCATGTCACCGCCATCGAAAATGGTGTGGCGGGATTCCGGGCCCAGTCGAATTGATCTACCCGCTGCTATTCCTGCTGGCTGCGGGGTTGAACATCCTGCTTGGGCTGCACCAATGGCCCTATGTGCTGGCCGGGAATCTTCAGGACCCCGATTCCTACATGCGTCTGCTGCGGATCGAGCAGGGCATCAAGGCCGGGCATCTGCTCACCACTGTCGCGGGGGATCAATCCGGCGCGGGCGTAATGGTGGAGTGGTCCCGGCTGCTGGACATGATCATCTGGCTGCTTGCCGCACCCCTGGCGCCTTTTCTTGGCTGGCACAAGGCGCTGTTTGCCGCGGGGGTGGCGCTGGGGCCGCTTGGGGTGGGCGCGCTCGGCGCTTCGCTGGCCTGGGCCGTGGAGCCGGTTTCTCTGCGCCGGCATCTTTGGTCGGCCGCCGCCGCTTCCGCCCTTCTACCGGCTCTGGCCAGCATCGCCTTGCCGGGCGTGGTGCACTATCATATCGCCTTGCTGGTGCTCATCGCGTTTACCGCCGGCTGTGTGCTCAGGGCTCTGCGTGAAGACAGATGGTTTGGTTTCCTGGCAGGCTGCGCTGGCGGCTTTGCAATTTGGATGACACCGGAGACCATGCCGTTTGTGCTGATGGCCTATGCGGCATTGGCGCTGCGCTGGCTGAAGGTAGCCAACGCGACGACGCTGCTCGCCACTGGCGCTGGATTTTTCGACGTTTTGGCTGTCGGATTTTTTGTGGACCCTCCGGCTGGCGGCTACGCCGTGCAGGAGATCGACCGTCTCTCCAACGTCTATGTCGCCCTGGGCCTGATTCTTTTGGCCAGCGCGGTGCTGCTTACGCGTGTGCAGGCCAAGGCCAA
>JAGWOU010000185.1 GCA_028870815.1 Rhodospirillales bacterium
TCTTGGTTCGATGTTATGTGGACCGGCTAGCCCTTTGTTTCTTGATCGTCGGCGGAGGTGATTGTCCCGGTAGTCCATAGGAGGGGCCCCGCCGCCCGCGTAGCGCGTATTAACGCGCAAGCGGAGCGGGCGGCGGGGAGGTGCCTGTGGGCCCACCGGGTCAATCACCGGACCACAACCGTCTTGGTTTTTTTGATTTTATTTTTCAATGGCTCACCGAGTTCATTTAACAATTGCTCGATCCGGCGCGCGATTGTGCAATGCCGTTCTACTTCGCGTGGCCAAGCCCGTTGTTTCGCATCTTCGGCAAGATTCAATTCCAACCTATGCCGCTCTCTTAGTCGGCCGGCATAAGCCGGTGTTGTCACAAACTTGGTGCAGCTCAGATAAAGATCGCATTCGCAAGGACCCTCGGATGGCAATCGAAGGCAGTGGCCAAGCTCCAATTCGGTTTTAATAAAATTGGATTTCAGCCAATAAACGGCGGTGTTGCTGAGGCGCCCGGCTCTAATGGCTTCAGCTCCAGGTCCGGCGAGTGATGCTCCCGGTCCGAGAACGCTTTGGTAGTCCTTGAGCACTTCGGCATCGCTGATCCGGGCATAGACCATAGACATATGAGGACTCTGGTGGCCAAGGACACTCATGATGGTATGAAGTTTCGCACCTCGCTCCGCAAGTTGGGTTCCGACGGTATGACGAAACCGATGCGCTGTGATTATGGGTTTGCCATCCGGGTTAACAAGGCCGGCGAGCATGCAGACGGTTTTGAGGGAGTGCTGAAACAGATAGTCCGGCGATATACGCCCACTGCGGCGGTAAAATACGAAGCGGACGGGTTCGCCGGTGCGCTCGTCAAGGATTGGGCGGTCCCTGGCCTGCAGTCGTTTTGCGATCAGAGCCCGCAGCGAGGCTGCAGCATCGTCGTGCAAAGGAACCATGCGTTCACGCATGGTCTTGCCGGCCGGAATGCGCAGGCGAGCGGTTCCATCTGGATACCGGTCCAGGCAATCGAGTCGCAACCGCGTGATCTCGCTGCGCCTGGCGCCTGACCATCGCGCCACCAGTAAGGCTGTTCTTTGGAATTCGCATGTGAGATTGGGAAGTTGTTCCATGAGGCGACTCAGTTCGGCCGCCGGGATAAAGCGGGGAACACGGTGCGCGAGGCGTGGCAAGTCGTTCGGATCCAGAAGGGGCCTGTTGGGGAAATTCGGCCATCCCCACGCAGCACCGTCTGCAAGAAAGCGGGCAACTGCACCAGCTCGTGCGCGCCTTGCTGTGATGGACAAGTGCGCACCGGTTCTCTGTGCAGTCTCAGATTGCAAGAATAGCAAATATGCGTTGAAATATTCTGGAGTTACATCGGCGAACGTCGAAATCGCCGGAGATGCTGCGGATAGAAAAGCAACGAATTGACGAAGCGACACGGCAAGGTGATCAACGGTGGGGCGGGCAAGAGTTTGCCGCTTCCTGTTGATCCACCGATCAGCCCATTCCTGCAGGTCAGGCCGTGGCGACGGCATTGGCTTTCTCTTATCCGGAATGATCCTCGGCCGGATAACGTCGTTGCCGCGATGGAAAAGCAGCAATTGAAGGCGTCGAATGCGATGATGCCATCCGCGCTGGAAGCCTTTCGGGAAGTCTTCATCTGGTAGTTTGAATAGATGGGCATCTTTGCGTGCGGCAAAAGTTTTTACCGCCACGGTCAACTCGTCAAGGTGGCACTGTCGCAAATCATCGAAAGACCTGATTCCGCTGTGCATGGCGAACCGGGGCAGTATCCCGTACAGCGATGAACGCATGCCGGTCTCGGAGTAGCCGATTTTGCTGCTGTCGGCGACGAGTTGATCAAGCCCGAAATAGGCATCAAGTGGCGCGAGCGTTTCTGCGACGCGCATGTTCCCAACGGCGAATAAGAAATCATAGTCCAGTCGGATGCGATCCGTGAGTGCCAGATAATACAGGTAGGTTCTGGCACGAAAACTCACTGGGTAAGTCGGAAACGCCTGTCTGTCTCCAGCCAGGCAACCGATCCTGACCGGCAGTGGTTCGGAAAACCAGGCTTTGGGATCAGGCCATTGGGAGATGAAGTTTGCACGGTATTCCAGCCTCTTACGACGAAAACTTTCGTCCATCGGAAGTTTAGAGAGGTAAGCCACATACTCGGCCTCACCGGAATGAACGAACAGTGAGCCTACGGCATTGGTGGATTTGGAAGAGCTTCGGGTCATGGCGGTTCTCCGTCGGCTGGTGACGGATCACGGCTAAGGCCCAGTGCCTGGCGGTATTCCGCGACAACGACTGCGTCTGAAACGCGCGTGTAAATTCTGGTAGATTCTGGTGAGGCATGACCAAGTCGTTGCTGCAGGGTGAGTTCCCGCATTCCGGCCTCCCACATCCGCGTGGCATGGGTATGGCGCAGAGCATGTGGTGTCATCCATGGTTCTCGGATGTCTGCCCGTTCGCAAGCACGAGCGAACATTCGGACCAGACCGGCATAGGACAGCGGTTCTTCGCGATGTTTGCCTGTTCCACCAACGAGGAATACAAATGGCGACACACCTTCGGCCGGGCGCTCGCCCATCACATAAGCGTTAAGCGTTTCCAGCGTTGCGCCATCATGGAGGTCAACTACGCGCTCGGTTCGTGATTTTGAACGAGCGCCTCTTGGGTGATCGTCCCGGCAGCGCACGAATATGCGCCTTCGCCCATAGCTGATATCCACCAGATGTAACCCCAAAGTTTCACCAGGACGGAGGCCAGCGTTGAGCATCAACAAGATGAGGCTTTGATCACGCAGGTTCCGCAATGCTTTCGATAGGCTGGCGATCTGCAAGTCGTTCATTGGTCGTGGCAACCGCCGGACGGTCTTCAGACGTAGTTCCCGGACCTCCGGTTCCTGTCGCGAGATACCAGTCAGGAATGGTCTATGCCGGTCCGTGGCGCGCCAGGATGTTCGGTCCTTGATCTTCACTATGGGGTTTGCCCCGGGGAATGCACCGATGAAAATAGCCCAGTCGTAGAACGCGCTGACGGCGACAAGCACCCGATTGATGGTTGCGGCCGACAGACTGGCCGGCATCGCCACCCCGTCCTGAGTGGCCAGCCTTATTGTCCAATCCCTGTGCCTTCGCTTGGAAGGTGTCGATCGGAGGTAAAGCAGGAAATCAACCGAACGCTCGGCAGAAAACTCAGTCCAATCAATGTGTTGACTTGTGAGAAAGGTCAAAAGATGAACGATATCATGAGCATAGGCCAGGACGGTGTTGGGCGAGTACCCCTTTGCTGTGAGGTAGGCCAGAAACCTGCAGATAGGTCCAGCCGAAGCGCCGTCTTCATCGGAAAGGACAATGGTCTCGCCGCCGCTCGCGCGTCGCACTGTAAACATCGTGACCTCAATGGGTTCGGAAATATCAGGGCAGGTTATACGGCAAATGAAGGCCGTTCAGGTACTGTCCATATAATCGATGAGAGCAAACTCATTACAGCGGACTATCGTCATCGCTGTCTCCGGCATCACGCCGAAGGCATATTCATGTCGGAACGATTTTTCGGCGCGACGCTTACGCTCTCGACGGGGCGCATCGTGCCGGTGCGTCTTATCGGCGAACAGCACGTTAAGGAGGATTTGGGCTTCATCCCAAGCTTTGCCGACTGGGTGAAATGTATCCGCCCTGAACCCTGGATGGGCCGAGCGCTCCCCTTGCATCTCGATCTCGACCCGCTCGCGGCAAACGCCGCCTGAATTTTCCTTCCCCGTTCAACCCAAGCCCGGCCTCGCGCCGGGCTTTTTGCATTTATGGAGTTCAAAATGGCTGACTATTACACACAGACCGTCTTCCAGGAGAATATCCCGAAGGCGGATATGACGAAGTTGGAGTTTTTACTGCTCTCCAACATCTTCGAGTCCGTTGAGGAAGAAAGTGGAATCTATTTCTATTCGTCGGAAGGGGCGCGGGATTTTGTCTGGGCGCAGAAGTCCGAACTCATCGAGGCCATTGAGGAGTCTCGCGGCCATACCAGTCAAGTGCTGGCCATCGTCGAAGAACAGTTGGCAAAGCTGACACCAGACGAGGACGAACTGGAGTTGGACATGAGCGGCATGTCCTGGGAACATATGATACAGGACATCGTCCGCCGCTCGGCCACGCTGCGGTATATCTCGGTTTCGGCAGCGTTCACCTGCTCGAAAATGCGTTCCGACGGCTTTGGTGGAATGGCAGTGTTTGTCACCGCCGAAAATATCAAATGGTTTTCGACAACGGAATTCCTCACCGATTGTCTCGCCGAGATTGTTGGAGGTGATGACCAAGGATAACGCTACACCTCTGTCATAATGGGAAGGGTCGCCCCCGCGGGGGCGACCCTTTTTCCGTGGAGGCAAAATCTAGTCCCGCTGCGGCTATGCAGGAAACTCAAATCCCGCCAGCCAAACCGGACCATGACTGTTGCGCTGGGGGTAGAGAAGCGGATCGCTGGTTGGACTCGCCCAATCCTTGCGCAGCTTCTCCTTGCAGCCAGGACCATGCGCCATGGCATAGTCGCGCAAGGCGGAAACCTGCTCGCGCATGAGCGGAGGGTAGTCTGTCTCGGGATCTCTTGGCATCGAAACGATCCTCCGCGCATTGGTAGCCTTGGCGTTTAGGCGGGCAAAGCTGCCGCGACGGTGTCGTCTATGCCAGTCCCGCCCGAGTCGAGGGGAGTCGCGGCGGGGGGGCGGGCAGGGAGGGAGAGGGCGGTTGGCGGCCGGGTGAACCCGGCATGGTTAGGAGAGCGGCTTCCGGGTTCGTCTTTCCCCACGCTCTCGGGAGTTTCTCCATGTCCAAAATGTCTTCAGCCATCCGGTTCAATTTCCGGAGGTCCGTGTCCGACCGGGATGCGAAGCAGCAATTCCACGTCCAGGCACACCGGCAACTCAAGCGGCTCGCCGTGATCCTCGGCCTCGTTCCCAGCACTTACGATCTTCGATCCAATCAGGGCGGCATTGCCGTGTCCGGCGAGATCACGCTGCATGCGGACAATCTCTCTGTGCAGGTGTCGCAGCCCGCGATGGGCTTTGACTCCGGTATCCTGTTCCGGA
>JAGWOU010000186.1 GCA_028870815.1 Rhodospirillales bacterium
CCAGGTAAGTTTGCAGCAGGCCGGGCGAATTGACCATGTTGGCATACATGTTGGGAATGAACCCTACCTGCGCTTTGGCGGTGTCCAGTACGGCGCGCGCTGGCGGCGGCGCGGTTTCAAGCGTGAGGGCGGGCAAAGAAAGTTTGGCTTCGGCGGTCATGGATAAGGCTCCTGATGTTGTCGCGGGTTAAGATGCGGCCAGCCCCAGACAGGCGGGCAAGGCGGCGAGGGAGGTGATTTCACGGGCGGGCCGTCCAGGCAGGCGCTCGGGCTTCTGGCCATAGCGGTTGCACCAGACCACCTGCATGCCGAAATCCGCCGCGGCGTGAGCGTCCCAGCCATTGGAGGATTGAAAGCTGATGGCAGCGGCGGGCAGGCCCAGCCTATCCAGGGCATACTGGTACACGCGCCGGTCCGTTTTGTAGGTGCGGAGCGGATGCACGGAGAGCACGTCATCGAACAGCCCATCCAGCCCGGCGCTGGCGATGGCGCTGGCCAGCATCGCCGGCGTGCCGTTGGACAGGATGGCGGTTTTAAGCCCGGCCCGGCGCAGGGTTTTCAGCAGCGCAGGGACTTCGGAAAAGGCGTCCAGCGTGTCATAGAGCGCCATCAGAGCCGCATGGCGGGCGGGCGATGCAAGGTTCAATGTTTCCAGGGCAAAATCCAGCGCGTCAGCAGTCACCTGCCGGAACTCGACATAAGCGCCTTGCACGGCGCGCAGCCATGTATATTGCAGCTGCTTGTCGCGCCATAGCGCGCTCAACGGGGCGCGGGCGGCATCGGGAATATCTGGGCAGCGCGCTGCGGCCGAGGCAAAATCGAATAATGTCCCGTAGGCATCGAACACACAGGCTTTGACCCCCTGAAGGGGCGCTGAGCTGGCAGCGGGCATGACAATGTCTCCTCGGAGGTTACAATTCAGCGGGCAGGGAAAGCCCGAGCGGCGCCAGGGCAGATGCAATCAGGCGGCGCAGGCGCACCGGGTCAGGGTCTAATTTGGCCATGACGCGCAGCGCCAAAACCGCACCGAATAATCCCTCGGCGGCAAGCGGCGTCTCCACGCTTTCCGGCAGCACCCCCGCCGCCTTGGCGCGCTCAAGCTGCGCACGCAGAAACGCCTCTACCTCACCCAGGCGCTCGCGCAATAGCGTGCGGATCTCTGGCGCCTCGGCACCGCCGTCCAAGATCGTGTTGATGAGCAAGCACCCAGCTGGTGCGTCCGGTGCTTCCGACAAAACCAGCAGTTCCGAGAAAAAGCCGGTGATGGCAGCGCGCGGGTCGGCCAGGGCGGCCAAGCGCGGCAGACGCTCATCGCTCAACCCGGTATCGGCGTAGCGGCGCAGAACTTCGCGGAACAGCCCGGCTTTGTCACCGAACCGGTTGTAAAGTGCTGCAACGCTCAGGCCGGTTGCCGCCGTCAGGTCGCGCAGAGAGGTGGCGGCAAAGCCCTGGCGCCAAAAAATGTCACGAGCGCGGTCGAGTAACTCATCATCGTGAAGGGCACGGGGGCGGGGCATGCTGGCAATTCCTGTTGACAGATCAAAAATAATAGAGTGATCGATTTATAACAAGGATAAGCCCAAAAGAATTTATGGCGCGTCCATATGTGCGGCATGCGGACTTAAGCGGTGTGAAAGGAGGTCAAGATATTTTTCGGCGTGGATGTAACCTTTGCCCTCGAACCGACGAATAAATTGAGACCTGCCTAGTTTTGGAGCCAGCATGGAAACGCCAACAGACAACGCCATACTCGATACGCTTTCCGCTCTGCGTTGGAATCGCTTTCACACGGTGGCCGTGCTGCTGTTCGGCCTCGGCTGGGCGCTCGATGCGTTCGAGGTCACGCTAATCGGCAATGTGATGGGGGCGCTGAAGCAGCGCTTCCATTTGGGGGCGGATGGCATGTCCCTGCTGCTGGCGGCATGGTTCGCCGGGTTAATGCTGGGCGCTTCGGGGTTCGGTGTGCTGTCGGACAGGTTCGGGCGTCGGCGGGTGTTTCTGGTCAGCCTGGTGCTGTACGGGCTGGCCACGCTGGTCACCGGCTTCGCGCCTAACCTGGTCAGCCTGCTGGCACTGCGGCTCTTGGCGGGCATCGGCGTGGGGGCGGAATATGCCGCCATCAACGCCGCCATCACCGAGCTCGTGCCCAGCCGCTCGCGTGGCCGCGCCGCGGCGATGGTGCTGAATTTCTGGCCGCTGGGAAGCTTCGTGGCGGCCCTGCTGGCTTGGCTCGTGCTGTCCACCCTGCCGCCGGATCTCGGCTGGCGCGTGGTGTTCGGGCTGGGCGGGGTTATCGCCCTGTCCGCCGCCTGGTTCCGCCGTCATTTACCCGAAAGCCCGCGCTGGCTTTTGGAGGCCGGAAGGGCCGAAGATGCGCGGGCGATTGTCGAGGGTATCGAGGCGGGGCTGACCAATATTCCGCCGCCCGCCGTTCTACCTGCAACCAGCCGTATCCGGCGCGAGGCCGGGCAGTTTTCTCGTCTGCTGCGCCAATATCCCGGCCGCTTGCTTCTGGCGGCGGCGCTCGATTTCGCGGAGGCATCCGGGTATTATGGCCTTTTCGCCTTCTTACCGATCGTGGTTCTGCCCGCCTTGCACCTAGCGCCTGAAGCGCTGCCGCTGTTCTATTTGGCAGGCAGCGTTGGGGCGGCGATTGGCGGGCTGGCTGCGGCCTCTCTGCTTGACCGCGTGGGCCGAAGCTGGACAGTGGGCGGCTTCTATCTGGCCACGGCCCTGGGGCTGGTGGGGTTTGCCGCGATCACGCCCTTTGGCGCGGGGGCGATCATGGCTGGGTTCGCGCTGGTCAATCTGCTCGCCACCGGCAGCTGGATCGCCGCCTATCCCACATTCTCGGAATTGTTCCCGACCGCTTTGCGCGCCACGGGCATTGGCGTTTCCGTCACGGTGGGGCGCATCGGCGCTGCGCTATCCCCCTTTGCCGTGGGGTATGTCGGCGCGCGCAGCATGGCGGCGGCGCTGTTGATGCTGGCGGTATTCTGGGTGCTGGGTGCGGTGGCGATCCTGGTCTGGCGGCTGCGCGGCGGGGTGGAAGCGCGGGGGATGGCGCTGGAAAATCTGGTTCAGCATGGCTGAGTTGGCGCTGGAGGGTAAAATCCTGGCCTTTGGCGGGGCCTATAGCAACGTCCAAGCGCTGGAGGCCCTGCTCGCGCTGGCAAAGCGCCATGGCATCCCCCCGGAACGCATGATCTGCACCGGTGATATCGTGGCCTATGGCGCCGATCCGCGTCCCTGCATCGGCCTGATCCGCGATACCGGCATCCCCACGGTGATGGGGAATTGCGAGGAACAGCTCGCCGCGAATCAAGGGGATTGCGGCTGCGGTTTCACACCCGGCTCGGCGTGCGACCGGCTCTCCGCCGCCTGGTTCGCTTATGCCAACGGCGAGGTCAGCATCGAAGACCGCGCCTGGATGGAAGCACTCCCCCGCCAGATCATCCTGCGGCTGGGGCGGCGTTGCTTGGCGGTGCTGCATGGCGCGCCCAGCCGCATCAACCGGTTTCTGTTCGCCTCCGACCCGGATGAGGTCTTCGCGCAAGAGCTGGATTTGACCGGGGTGGACGGCGTGATTGCCGGGCATTCCGGGTTGCCTTTTACGCGCATCCTGAAGGATGGCCGGATTTGGCATAATGCGGGCGCAATTGGCATGCCCGCCAATGACGGCACGCCGCGCGGTTGGTACGCCATCATCGAGCCGAAGGGGGAACAAAGCCTCAGATTCACCTTGCATCCTTTGGCTTATGACCATCACGCCGCCGCCGCCGCCATGCGCCGGGCGCGCCTGCCGGAGGAGTACGCGCAGGCTCTGGAAACCGGTATCTGGCCGAATCTCGATATCCTGCCCCATCAGGAGCGCGCCGCCACGGCGACGCCTTTGCCCGCCGCCCCCAAACCCGACGCGCAGGTGGCGCTGGAGCGGCTGGAGACGCTCTGGTTCAACACCGGCACGCTCTGCAATCTGGCCTGCAAGGATTGCTATATCGAAAGCAGCCCGCGTAATGATGCGCTCTCATGGCTCAGTCTGGGTGCTGTCCACGCCCTGCTGGATGAAGCCGCGCAGCGCCATCCTGAGCTGCGCGAAGTGGCGTTCACGGGGGGCGAACCCTTCATGAATCCGCAGATCATGGAGATACTCGAAACCGCCCTGGATCGCGACTTGCGGGTGCTGGTGCTGACCAACGCGATGACCCCGCTGCGCCACCATCTGCCGGCCTTGCGCAGGCTTGCCGGGCAGGATCTGCATCTGCGCGTCTCGCTGGACCATTACACGGAGGCCGGGCACACGGCCCTGCGCGGCCCGCGCGCCTGGGGGCCGGCGTTGGAAGGCATTTCGGCCTTGCTGGATGCCGGCTTCGCGCCCTCCATCGCCGCGCGGTTCAACCCCGCCGAGGAAGATGAGGCCGCTACCCGCGCCGGGTTCGCGGACTTGTTTCAGGCCCAAGGCTGGGACATCGACGCCTTCAACGAACAGCATTTGGTGCTGTTCCCGGAAATGAGCGTACCCGCTGTTTTCCCTGGCGTGAGTGCTGCGGCCTGGGCGGCTTTACACCCGCGCGGCGCGGATGCGATGTGCCGCACGTCCCGCATGGTGGTGCAACGCAAGGGGGCGCCGGACGTATCCATCGTTGCCTGCACCTTGCTGCCGTTCGAGCCGCGTTTTGAGCTGGGCCATACGTTGGCCGAGGCGGCAAGACCCGTCACGCTCGACCATCCCCATTGCGCCCGGTTCTGCGTGTTCGGCGCCTCGTCCTGCATGAGTGTGCGATGAAATCCGCCCGCCTCGGCGTGCTCATTGGCCTTGTCCTCATCACCTTCATGCTGGTGCTGGGGTTGCATCATTTCGGCGTGGCCAGGATGGCGGCGCGAATTGAGGTGCTGCGCGGCACTGTGGAATTGCATCCGCTTTCCGCCGGACTGCTGTTCCTGCTGGACTATATTCTCGTCACCGCATTCTCTTTGCCTATTTCCACGCTGCTCACGCTGGCGGGCGGCGCGCTGTTCGGGCTGGTCTGG
>JAGWOU010000187.1 GCA_028870815.1 Rhodospirillales bacterium
GCCGGGCTTACCGGGCATCTGAAGATCGGGGACAAGGCACGGATTGGTGCGCAGTCTGGCGTGATGCAGGATGTACCGGCGGGCGAGGAGGTGCTGGGCGCGCCGGCGCAAAATGCCAAGAGCTTTTTCCGCGAGGTGATAACCTTGCGCAAACTTGCCCAATCGGGGCGCAAAGAACAGTCATCAGGGACCTGAGAGAGAATGAACGACGAGACGGATCAAAACCTTCCGCCCGTGGATGTGGCGATGATCGACATCAAGCAGATTTTGTCGATGATCCCGCACCGTTACCCATTTCTTCTGGTCGATCGGCTGACGGATATTCGCAAGGATCATTCAGCCACCGGCATCAAGAACGTCTCGGTGAATGAACCGTTTTTCCAAGGGCATTTTCCGGGCCACCCGGTGATGCCGGGCGTGCTCATTGTTGAGAGCATGGCGCAGACGGCGGCGGGGCTGGTGATTGCCACGCTGGGGCCGGAAGCGGGTATTCCCATCGTGTATTTCATGTCCATCGACGGTGCGAAGTTCCGTAAGCCCGTGACGCCGGGCGATCAGCTCCGCATCACCGTGACCAAGGAAAAGCGCCGTGGGCAGATTTGGAAGTTTCTTTGCATCGCCAGGGTTGATGGCGTGACGGTCGCCGAGGCGACGATCACCGCCATGATCATGGGCGAGGTGAAGCCGGTTTAACCGCCCGCCAGGCGTGCCGCGACACAAGCGGTAATCGAATGTGATTGGCTCTGGCCCGCTGCCTTGCGTACAGCGCAAGGGGAAGCCAGAGCAGACAAAAAATGTTGGATACAGTGATGAGTATGATCCACCCCACCGCTGTTATCGAGAACGGCGCGACAATCGCCCCCGGGGTGAAGATCGGCCCGTTTTGCACCGTAGGCAAGGATGTTGTGCTGGGCGAGGGGGTGGAGCTTGTCTCCCACGTCGCCATTGCGGGCCGCACCAGGCTGGGGGCGGGGGTGAAGCTGTTTCCTTTCAGCACGGTTGGGCTGGAGCCGCAGGACCTGAAATACAAGGGTGAGGAGACCGAGACGGAGATTGGCCCGCGCACGCAGATCCGCGAGCATGCCTCCATCCATCGCGGCACGGTAACCGGCAGCGGCATAACGAAAATTGGCGCGGATTGCCTATTGATGGCCACGGTTCATGTGGCGCATGACTGCGTGCTGGGCGATGGTGTGATCCTCTCCAACACTGTCGCCCTGGGCGGGCATGTGGAGGTGGGAGACCGCGCGGTGATCGGCGGCAACGCGGCGTTGCTGCAATTCACAAGGGTAGGCGCTGGGGCCATGGTGGGCGGGCTGACCGGGGTGACGCGCGATGTGATCCCGTATGCCAGGGTATTTGGCACCCGGGCCGAACTGCTGGGGCTGAACCTGATCGGGCTAAAGCGCCGGGGGCTAGAAAAGGCCGAGATTTTTGAGGTTAGCGCGGCCTATAAATTTCTGTTCTGCGGCCCGGGCGTTTTCGCGGATCGTGCGGCGCAGGCGGCGGTGACGTACAAGGACAACGTCCTGGTGAATGAAATGTTGACCTTCATTGCCACGCCCTCCAAGCATGGCATTTTGACCAACGTGGCCGGTGGGGAAGAATAGCCGCCGCGCTGGTTGACGGCGCCCGGGCAATATTCGATTGCTCAGGCCAGCTAAATTAAGGGTTTGTTCGATGAGTACAGCCGCATGACGCGCCCGCTCGGCATTATCGCGGGCGGTGGAGCGTTGCCCGGCCAGGTGGCCGCCGCCGCCGAGGCGGCAGGACGGCGTGTGTTCATCGCCGGATTGGAGGGGTATGCCGAGCCGCATGTGCTGGCTGCCTACCCGCACCGGTTCTACCGGCTGGGCGCGGCTGGCGCGATGCTCCGCGCCTTCCGTGAGGAAGGCTGCCAGGATCTGGTGATGATCGGCCCGGTCAAACGGCCCTCCTTCCTGTCTCTGCGCCCGGATGCTGAGGGCACTAAATTTCTGGCCAGGATCGGGAAGGCGGCGTTCCTTGGCGATGACGGGTTACTGGCGGCGATTGTGCGCGTGCTCTCCGAGGAAGGCTTCCGGGTGCTTGGCGCGCATGAGATCATGACGGATGTGCTGGCGCCGGACGGTTTGCTGACACGTCAGGCGCCGGATGCGCAGGCCATGGCCGATATCAAGCGCGGTATGGATGTTCTGAAAGTGACGGGTGCTGCGGATATCGGCCAGGCCTGCGTTGTGCAGCAAGGGCTGGTTCTGGCGCTGGAGACGGTTGAGGGCACCGATGCCATGCTGTCGCGGATATCCGCGCTTGCCCGGCCCGGCCCGGCTGGCGTGCTCGTAAAAATCGCCAAACCGCAGCAGGACAGGCGCGCGGACCTGCCGACGATCGGGCCAGACACGATCCGGCATGCGCTGGACGCAGGGCTTAGAGGTGTGGCATTCGAGGCTGGCGGTACTATCTTGGCAGAAAGGCGGCATTCGATTGAAATAGCCGATAAGTCAGGTGTTTTTTTGATCGGCATTCGTACTTAAATGAACTTGAACGCAGGAGAGGCCTATATGACCGAATTCTCTTACCTTCATACGATGCTGCGGGTCGGGGACCTGGAGAAGAGCGTCCATTTCTATACCAGCTTGCTGGGCATGAAGGAGCTTCGCCGTAACGAAGTGCCAGAGGGTAAATACACGCTCGTATTTGTGGGTTATGGCGACGAAACCGGCAACACGGTGCTGGAGCTTACCTATAACTGGGGCACGGACAAGTATGATCTGGGCTCGGCCTTTGGCCATCTCGCCCTTGGCGTGCCTGATATCTATGGTGCCTGCGAACGCCTGCGGGCGGCGGGTGTGAAAATTTCCCGCGAGCCCGGCCCGGTGAAATTCGGCACCACGGTGATCGCCTTCATCGAGGATCCGGACGGTTACAAGATCGAGTTGATCGAGCGGAAGCCACGTTAACATGACGGCGCTGGCGGCACTTCTGAGCAAGGGTTTCAACCTGGCCGACAAGATTTTTCCGGACGCGGCTTTTTCCGTCGCGGATGCCGGAGGGCTGATCAAGGCCGCGGGTGTTTCGCCATCGGCGGATTCGGTTGAAGGGCTGGAGGCGCTGCTGGCGTCCATCCGCACGGAATCGGAACTAAGCCTGTTCGGGCGGGTCTCTCTGAAATGGGATTTCATCCGCCTGCTGCGCAACGCGCAACGCATTGAGGACGCGCATGTTGCCAATCCGGCGTTGGCCGCAGCACCCATCAAGGCGCCCTTGATCATCCTTGGGCTACCGCGTTCGGGAACGAGCTTTCTGCATACCCTGATGGCGGAGGACCCTGGCAACCAGGTGCCGCGCAACTGGCAGATGATTTATCCCGCGCCGCGCCCGGCGGGCTTCAACCCTGATGGCGACAAGCGCGTGATCAACGTGGACAAGCAGCTCGACCTGTTCAACGGTCTGGCGCCGGGGTTTCGTGACCTGCATCCGATTTACGCGGACAGCCCGCAGGAATGCAGCGAGATCACCTCGCATGTGTTCCAAAGCCTGCGGTTCGACTCCACCCATCGCGTGCCCTCTTATTTTGAATGGCTGGAACGGCGCGGGCATGACGATGCCTTCGTTTTCCATAAGAAATTCCTACAATTTCTACAAAATGGCAGCCCGGCGCGCTGGGTGCTGAAATGCCCGGACCATACTTTCACGCTGGACGCGATTTTGCGGATTTATCCAGATGCGCGTTTCGTGATTCTGCATCGCGATCCGCTGGCGGTGCTGGGTTCGGTCGCGCATCGGACCCAGGTGCTCCGCCGGCCATTTTTGCGCGGGATTGATGCTGGAGAGATCGGCGCGCAGGTTGCCGCGCGCTGGACGCAAGGTGCTAATCTGCTGCTGGAATTCGACCAGCGGGAAGATGTGCCGGCTTCACGCAAGCTGCATATGCAGTATGAGGAGTTTACCGCGGCGCCGCTGGCGGCGATGGAGCGCATTTACACGCATTTCGGTGAGGAGCTGACACAGACCGCTTCACAGGCGATGGAGCGGGTGATTCAGGCGAAACCGCGTGGCGGCTATGGCCGGCATGCGCCGTACCGGCTTGAGGCGTTTAAACTCAGCGTACCGGCGCTGCAAAGTGCCTTCCGGCCTTACGTGCTGCAATATTGCCAAGCAGCTCAGTGATTGTGTCCAGCAGAATCGGCGCGGTCACGCCCAGGCTGTAATTCTGTTCTACGCGGCGGCGGGCCGCTGCGCCTAATGTCGCACATAGTCCGGGATTTTCCCGCAATGTACGTAAATGCGTGATCCAATCTTCCGCGTCATATGCCAGAAAACCGGTTTCGCCGTGGACCACGATGCGGCCATTGGCGCCGACGGCGCTGGCGATGGCGGGGCGTGCCATGGCCATGTATTGGATGAGCTTATAACCCGATTTGCCATTGGCCCAGTTTGTGTCAGGCAGGGGCATGATGCCTGCGTGGCAGCGCCCGATAAGGCTCGCCTCTGTAGCTTCCGTCCAGGCGACACCTTCCACGTCAACGCCTGGCAAGGTGAATTCCGGGGCGCCGACCACCAGCAGCTTGAATTGCTGCTCCCGGCTTAATGCGCGCAATGGCTCTGCAATAGACTCCAGATAGGTGGCATTTAAAGGCGTGCCGATCCAGCAAACGGTGAACGGGCCCGAGGGTGGGGGTGGTGGCTGATAGCGGGCAAGGTCGATAACCGTCGGCAGAAGCAGAATGTTTCGCGCACCTTCGGACAAGGCCCAGCGGTAGAGCGTGTCGTTGGCGACGATCGTCAGCTCTGCCCCGCGCAGCAATTTGCCGAATTTATTGCGCAGCAGCATCCGCACGAGAGGCGAATTTGATTCGGCATAGCGCAGGGCCCAGGCATCGTCGAAATCGAGAATATAGGGCGTGTCCCTCAGCACGCCGCGTTCAAGCCAGAATGGCAGCCAGGGCAGAAGTTCCTTCTCGATCCATAGCAGGTCATGTTGTTTGATTTCGTCGCGCAGGGTTATCGCGCGCTTGTAGGCGGCCAAGGCAGCGCTTT
>JAGWOU010000188.1 GCA_028870815.1 Rhodospirillales bacterium
CCGCCATTATTGTGCTGTTCATCACGGTGCCATTTAGTAAGCCCCTCTATCATCCGGGCCCGCTTTTTAACGGAGCAAGTGCGCTGATGGACCGCACCGATGCAACGGCCAATTTACATATTCTGCTGGCCAACAAAGCGCGCTTTGTGACCTTGCCTGTGCACACGCTGGCGCTATTCGGCGTCGATAAGCTGAGGGAAATGGTCGGCGTGCTTGGGCTTTTGCAAGTCACGTTTCCGCGTTGGTTTTATATGCTATGGTGGGGTGCGGTGGGCATCGCCGTGCTGGGCGCCTTTGTCTCCCCCCGGCCTGAATGGTCGCGATCGCCAATTTCCCCGTTGAATGTCGCGGTGGTTCTGGCAGTAATCATCCTTACCGCGTGGCTGATTATGATTTCCTTTTACCTCAGCTGGACCAATGTGGGGATGGATTTCATAGACGGGTTGCAGGGCCGTTACGCGCTGCTTCTATTGCCCTTTCTGTTGTTGGCCATTCCGGCGCTGGGTGGTTGGCTGCCGGAATGGGTGGCCGCCATGCCCGTGCTGCTGATGGGGGGGGTAGACATTGGCTATGTTCCTCTGAAAATTTTGTCATTCTACTATTTTCATTAGGCTCTATTCTGCCTTTGGTTCTTGATTTGTCAGCCTGCCGCGGGCATGCGGCGGTTATGTGAAGCGATCATCGGAGCATGGATGCAGCAAGGACAACCGGCATGAAGCGTGAGAACGGCAAGCCTGCTGGCATAGCCAGGGCTTATTGCCTGGTTGCCGGGCTGTTGATCGTGGCCGTGGCGCTGGTGAATGCGCCTTTCCAGATTGCTCGGGGCTGACTCGTCAGCCTAAACACACGCATTTCGGGGCGGACGGCTGGTTGCCGTTGCTTGTTAGTAGGACTTTTTTCCCCATGAAATTTTGGGCATTTTCCCCTAACTATCAGGATATTCAGCCAAAGCGAGCGCACTAAACCTCGTGCCCTAAACCGGCCACCAGAAACGAATGAAAACAGCGAATGCGAAGTAGACAACCGAAATGGGAAGCAGAAGATAGATTAAGCCGCCAGTAGCCATAACGGAATACTTGGCTTCCGTTTGGCTCAGGGGCATATAAGCGCATCCGGCGCCTAGCAACACGATTGAGGGGATAAAGTAGCGGCCATTTACCCCCTGCGCCCAGTCCATTCCTACTGGGCTCCATGTGAGATAGGTCGCAAAACTTGCCCCTAAACTGCCGCCTATAACCATCAGCACGATGAGGGCCATTCTGGTTCTGTCGGAAGACAGTGTGGATCGGTAGAACTTCAAGCCATACCAGATTGCCAGGATGGTTCCCACACCAAAAAATAAATCATACCACCAGCGACCTTTGGTCATCCAACCCCATGACAAGGTGGCGATGCAGGTTCTGGCGAGATAATCACCGCCCTGGCCGTAATGGCCGAGCTTGAAGCTGTTCCAGATAACGGTGAAGATATAAAGAGGATGACGAATTAGATTATGCAGCTGTGCTATGGCAGAAACGTTCGCATCAGTTTTGGTGGCGGCCATGGTCGGGATGATCCCGGCTGCGCACCAGCCCGCGATAAGAAGAATAGAGACCGTTAGCGATATGACCGCTGCTCGTGTGTTTTGCCCATAGCACATGATAAGCGGAACTAGGAGGAATGGAATATATGGCGGTTTCGAAGCCACGAACGTGGCGAGAAGGATCGTGCTCAGATAAATGACTCCGGAGTGAAAATCATCCTGCTTCAGTCGCGTCAGGAGAGCAGTGGCCAAGAAAACCGCCGCCGTGTTGCCACCATCCTGCGAAAAAGATGCAAAAAGCTGATAAATTTCCGGGATGCAGAGGCAAAAAGCGATCCAAGGCCTGGAGGCTGTTGAGCAGAGCGCCAAAGCCAACCCGCAGAATGCTAACCAGACAAAACCATCGCAGAGCCGGCCTAAATAGAAACCCCACATGAGTGCCAGATGCAGATGCCGGGTGACGAATATGACGGTTGCGGAGGGTAGATAAAAAAACGGCGGATAGATGACCGTGTTCGAGAAATTTACCGGAACCGTGGGACCGCCCCACTTGAACGACAACCCTTGCTTGATGGCGACCAATCCATCTTTGATTTTTGGATTAAAAACCCACGCGAGGTATTGATTGCCAAAATTTAGCACCGAGACCGGGAGAACGCCGCCCGAGAACGTCGCGTCAGAACGGGTGCCCACTAATCCACCGTGGGAGATCTGAACGGAACGGAAATAATGGTGGGGCTCGTCCTGGACGGCAAAGGGAGGATTTAGGAACGTGAGCCCAAGAATAATGAGCGTCCCCAAAAAGAGGTAAATTTTCAGGATTTTTGGCGGGTTGCAAATGAAGTCGCACAGAATTGGTCTCATCCCTTGTCCTGCTGTGAACCTAGCCTCTAGCTATAGAGGTCTTTATGGGTCAGGAAAGATCAAAGTGAGAAAAACTCCGAGCAGATGTTGCCATCCGCAAAAATCTATCTCTATCGGTGGTGGATACCGGCAAGGAACAGAAAGGCAACTGGCAGCATGGCTAACCCCAGGATCGCGGTTTTAATCCCCTGCTATAACGAGGAAGTCGCTATCGGCCAGGTGGTGCGGGATTTTGCCGCTGTTTTACCCGCCGCCTCGATTTTCGTTTACGACAATAACTCAAAGGACCGCACGCGCGAGGTGGCGGCCTTGGCGGGGGCGGTAGTGCGCACCGAGGCGCTGCAAGGCAAAGGCCATGTCGTCAGGCGGATGTTCTCAGACATCGAGGCCGATGCTTATGTGCTGGTGGATGGCGATGGCACTTATGATGCCGCCGCTGCGCCGGAAATGGTGGAGCGCCTTCTGGCCGAACAATTGGATATGGTGAACGCGCAGCGCATTGAGCAAGCAGGGGAGGGGCCGGTGGGGGCCTATCGCCGTGGCCACCGTACAGGCAATTTGGTGCTGACTGGCCTGGTGCGCTTGGTGTTCGGAGACCGGATCAAGGACATGCTTTCAGGCTACCGCGTGTTCTCCCGCCGGTTTGTGAAAACCTTTCCGGCTTTGGCATCTGGTTTTGAAACAGAAACGGAATTTACCATTCACGCGCTGGATATGCTGATGCCCATTGCCGAGCTGCCGACAAAATACCGCGAGCGCCCGCCAGGATCGGTTTCAAAGTTGCGGACATATTCCGATGGGTTTCGGATTCTCAACACCATCGTAAAGCTGGTGAAGGAGGAGCGGCCCTTGCAGTTTTTTTCCATTGCCGGGCTGGCGCTGCTTGTGCTCGGCGTGCTGATCTCTTTGCCCGTTCTGGTGACCTATGCCCGCACCGGGCTGGTGCCGCGCCTACCCACCGCCGTGTTGGCCATGGGCTTTGTGGTGGTGGCGTTTCTGTCCTTCACCTGCGGGCTAATTCTGGACTCGGTTGCACGGGGACGGCGCGAGGCCAAGCGCCTCGCTTATCTTGCCGTGCCGCGCTGGACGCCGGATTAACCCGCCAGCGCGGATTTGATCGCGGCGAGCGCCGCATTGGCCTGCGCGGCATTTGGCGCGCCCGCCTGGGCCACGGCCTTGTTGCCGCCGCCGCCCTGGCCGCTCGCCGCCGTCGCCGCCGCGCGCACCAGCTCCACCGCACTCTGCGGCAGATCATCCGACACCGCGACCACGATGGCGGTCTTCTGCTCGGCGGTGGAGACCAGCGCCACCACGCCCGAGCCCAGCCCCTTCAGCAGGTCGGTGGCGATCGGCCGCAGCTCCTTGGCCGCGACATCGCCGACATTGCGCAGGATCGCTTTCACCCCGTTGATCTCTTCAGCTTCCGAGGCGGTGGCCAGCACCAGCTTCTTCTGCAGCTCCGCCACCTGGCGCTCCAGCCGCTTCTTGTCGTCCTGGAGCTGGGCGATGCGCCCCGGCAGCTCGGCGGGCGGCGCCTTGATCGAGGCCGCAGCCTCGGCCAGCAGCTTGGACTCCGCCTCGATCGCGGCAATCGCCGCTTCCCCGGCCAGCGCCTCGATGCGGCGAATGCCGGCCGAGACCGCGCCCTCGGAGACGATGCGAAACAGCCCGATATCGCCGGTGCGCGCCACATGGGTGCCGCCGCACAGCTCGATCGACCAGGCGGATTTGCCCTCAGCCGGCCCGCCCATGGACACGACGCGAACCTCGTCGCCATATTTCTCGCCGAACAAAGCCATCGCCCCCAGCTTTACCGCCTCATCGGGCGTCATCAGCCGGGTGGTGACTTCGGCATTCTCGCGGATATGCGCATTCACCTCGCGCTCCACCTGCGCCAGCTCCTCGGCCGTGATCGGGCGGGGCTGGGAGATGTCGAAGCGCAGCCGGTCCGGCGCGTTCAGCGAGCCTTTCTGGGTCACGTGGGGCCCAAGTGCCCGGCGCAGCGCCTCATGCAGCAGATGGGTGGCGGAATGATGCGCCCGGATGGCGCCGCGGCGCTCCTGGTCCACGCTGGCCACCACCGCCTGGCCGACACGGGCCGTGCCCGCCTCCACCACACCGATATGCACATAAAGCGCGCCCAGCTTCTTCTGGGTGTCGGTGATGCGGATGCGCAGATTGTCCGGCCCGGTGATGATGCCGGTATCGCCCACCTGGCCGCCGCTCTCGGCGTAGAACGGGGTCTGGTTGAGCAGGATATAGGCGGTCTGCTCGGGCAGGGCTTCGTCGGTCGGCTGGCCGTCCACCACCAGGGCAGTGATGCTGCCCTCGGCAGTCTCGGTGGAATAGCCGAGGAATTCTGTGCCGCCGAGCGTCTCGTTCAGCTCGAACCAGATTGTCTCGGTGGCGGCATCGCCGGAGCCGGCCCAGGCGGCGCGGGCGCGGGCCTTCTGCTCGGCCATGGCCTCGTTGAAGCCGTCGACATCGACGCTCTTGCCCTCTTCGCGCAGCGCGTCCTGGGTCAGATCCAGCGGGAAGCCGTAAGTGTCATAGAGCTTGAAGGCGACGGCGCCGGGCAGGGCGGCGCCTTGGGCCAGCCCCTCGCTCTCGCTCTTCAGCAGCGAG
>JAGWOU010000189.1 GCA_028870815.1 Rhodospirillales bacterium
GCCGCTAAATTCAAATCTGGCCGCGTGTGGAGGCGGTGAATATTGGATCGCAACACACTGCTTCTCTCTGCCACGCTGTGCATCTTGTCCCTTGGCGTGGTGGCGCTTGGCCTGGACATGCTGACCGGAGTACGCCGAAAGGCCGCCGCAGCCGCACCGCCGCAAGACGACCTGCGGGTTTTCCTGCGCCTTGCGCCGCCAATGCCCATGCAGCCCGGCCAGGCGGAGCAAGTGATCGCCCATGGGGCCCCACCTCTGCCGGAAGATTTCATCTTCCGGCGCCGCGTTTCACGCGATTTCGCATCCATGGAGATCAGCCATAAACGTTTCCGTTCATCTGAGGCGGCCGGAACCGAAGCGGCAGCGGAAATGGATATGCCCGCTATCCGCCATGAAATCCGTACCTCGCTGGGCAACCCCTCATCCGAGACAGCCACGGCGGAAGCTCAACTGCGATGGACAGATACAAACCGGATGGCCGTGCTCTCCCTCGCCGGCGCAGCGCCGGATTCTGGCCTCGCATTGCTGAAACGGTACGGCATCGGCACGCTCATCACGGCACCGGGCCATCCCTTCAAGCCGGAAGGGAAAGCGGTCGAGATATTGCCGCTACCCGATGATTCCGGCGCCGCGGCCCCCTTGGCGGCCCGGCTACGCGCTAAACTCGCACGCGGAGAGCGCATCGCCTTTCACACAGAAACCGGCCTGAGCGGCGCCGCCGCCCTGCTCGCGGCGCGTTTCGCCAGCCGCCAGGCGGGCTAAGCCACAGGCCGCGCGAAACAACGCTTCCCGCCTTGGTGCGGATCAATTAAACATCTCACGTCACGAGACAGTCCGCTATGCGCCATTGCGCGCCACCGCAGGGCGGCCTTGCAAAGACTATCTAGCTTGCTGTCGCTTTTCATTGTTTCCTGAGACCGATGCCTAAACCAGACGAGCTCCTCTTCGGCCTGAAAACCTATTCCGGCGCCATGCTGGCCTTCTATGTTTCCTGCTGGCTTGGGCTCGACAATCCGTATTGGTCGATGGCAACTGCCTTCATCGTCGCGCATCCCTTTGCCGGGGCCATGCGCTCCAAGGCGCTGTACCGGTTCTTCGGCACGCTCATCGGCGGTGTGGCAGCGGTGGTAATGGTGCCAAACCTCGTCAACGCGCCGGTTCTGCTATGTATCGCCATGGCGCTGTGGGTGGGGCTTTGCCTTTACATCGCGTTGATGGATCGCTCACCGCGCGCTTATACTTTCATGCTCTCAGGCTACACGGCGGGCATCATCGGTTTTCCCGCCGTCACCGACCCCTCCCACATATTCCAAACCGCTCTCACACGGTGCGAGGAAATCACGCTTGGTATCGTCTGCACCACGCTCGTCGGCACGTTGATCCTGCCGCGCTCCTTGGGGCCGGTGCTGGCGCGGCGCATTTCATCCTGGGTGCGGCCGGCTGTGGACTGGGCCAGTGCGGCTTTGGCCGGCGAAGGTGAGTCTCAGCCCGCGCGGGATGCCCGGCGTCGCCTGGCATTTGAAGCGACCGACACCGCGATGATGGTTTCACAGCTAGCTTACGATAGTTCGCATTTGCAATCAGCCGTGCACCAGGTCACGCGTCTGCGCCTGTATGTCATCAGCCTGATGCCGGTGCTTGCCTCCATTGGCCAGCGCGTGGCGGAACTGCAACGGATCAGCGGCCTTACCCCCGCCATGCAAGCCATACTCGCCCGCACGGACGCATGGATGCAGACAGGAGAAGCCGAAGGCGCCGACCCGCTATTGCATGACATTGAAGCGATGGAATGCGAACCTCCAGATTGGCCAGGCCTGCTGCGCGCCAGCCTCGCCGTGAGGCTGGAGGAACTTGTGCGCATCGTTCATCACTCAAGGCGGCTGCGCCGGCACGTCACGGATGGCACACCCGCCCCCGAAAGCCCGGCATCTGAAGCGGAATATATCGCCGTCATCCGGGAGAATCGCGACCATAAACTGGCCTTCCTGTCGGCATTTTCAGCCGCGCTCGCTATCCTGCTGGTCAGCGCGATCTGGATTGAGACCGCCTGGGCGTATGGTGCCGGGGCTGCCATCATGGTTGCTGTCGCATGCTCTTTTTTCGCCGCGCAGGACGACCCTGCCCCGGCCATCGCCCTGATGCTGCGCAATGGCGCGCTGGTGATCGCTGGTATTTTCGTCCTCAGTTTCGCGATCCTGCCGGCAATCACCAATTTCGAGGAGCTTTATCTGGTTCTGCTGCCGTTGGGGCTTACCATCGGCGTTCTCGTCTCGCGCCCAGCGACGTTTGGCACCGGCATGGTCATCGGCGCCGTCGGCGCCACGCAAATGGCGCTTAATAACGGCTACCAAGTTAATTTCATCAAATTCGCGGACAGTTCCTTCAGCCTGATCGTCGGGCTCGGCAGCGCGCTTATTCTCACGCAGCTGATCCGCTCGGTCGGCGCCGCCTGGAGCACGGAACGCCTGATGCGCGCCAACTGGCAGGAGGTGGCCGCTGCGGCGGAAGCCAGCACGCCGCCCGACCGCGCCACCATGACAGGCATCATGATGGACCGGCTGGGATTGATGATGCCACGCCTGGCGGCTGTCGCTTCCGGCGCGGACAGCGCCGCCGCGGGCACGCTGCTGGACCTTCGGATCGGCCTCAACATGATCGGGCTGCACCAGGAACAATGGCGCTTGCCCTCTGCCGCGCGCGCCGGCAGCCAGCTCATCTTTCATCGCCTTGCCGCGTTCTACCGGGCCGACCCGCGCCAACCAGCGCCAACCGACATCCTCCATGCGCTCGATGAAACGATATGCGCGTTGGCTGGCGACGCGCTCACCTACCGGGAGGCGCTCATGATCCTGTCCGGCCTGCGCTCGATCCTTTATCCGAGCGCTCCACCTCCGGAAATCGCATTACCCGTCTCTGAACTGGTGGCCACATGATCGGTGAAATCGATATCTACGGCGTCTTATTTCCACCGCTGCTCATCTGGGTGTTCGTCGCGCTGCTGCTCTCCATGGCTGTGCGGCGCGGGCTTTCCGCCCTGGGCGTTTACCGCTTCATTTGGCACCGGCCGCTTTTCGACCTTTGCCTGCTCGTCATGCTCACCGGGCTCATCAGCCTGGCGGCCAACCGCTATTTCTGAACCCGGAGTGCCATGAAACCCGTTTCATTCATCTATCGCTTTGTCATCACGCTGGGCGCGGTGATACTAGCCGGCATCGTCGCATGGCAGCTCTGGATCTATTATATGGAAAGCCCATGGACGCGCGATGGACGCGTGCGCGCGGATATCGTCTCGATGGCGCCGGATGTTTCAGGTCCGGTCGTGCAGGTTTTCGTGCATGACAATCAATTCGTGCATACGGGCGAGCCGTTGTTCCAGATCGATCCGGCGCGGTTCAACCTTGCATTGGCGCAGGCCAACGCCGCCATGGCGCAGGCAACCGCAACCGAAGCCAAGGCCCACGCCACGATGCTGAACGCCGAGCAGAACGCCGCGCGCTATGCAGCACTTTCAAGCAACGCCACCTCGGCCATCTCGCGCGATGACGCCAACACCCAATCCTTGGCGGCAAAAGCCGAATACAATGCCGCGCAAGCCTCCTTCGCGGCGGCGCAGGTTGATCTAGGGGTGGCGCAGCTTAACCTGCAGCGCACCACCGTGCGCGCCACGGTAAACGGCGTCATCACCAACTTCTCGATGCAACCCGGCGATTATGTGGCCGCGGGCAGCGCGGTCATGGCCATCGTGGACACCGACTCTTTATATGTGGATGGTTATTTCGAGGAGACGAAGCTCCGTCACATCCAAATTGGCGACAAGGCAAAGGTGCAACTGCTGCAAGGCGGCCCGGCGATAGAAGGGCATGTGCAGGGTTTGACCGCGGCCATCGCTGATTCAGAACGGATCGCCGCACCCACCTTGCTGGCGGATGTGAACCCGACCTTCACCTGGGTTCGTCTGGCGGCACGCATACCGGTGCGGATCGCGTTGGACAAAGTGCCCGCAGGCGTGAACCTGGTGGCGGGGATGACGTGTACAGTCACTATCCTGCCGGAGAAAAAACGATAGCCGGGAAAGCGGGCTTAACTCCGCTAATTGCGCGCGTATAAAACCCGCAGCACCACGAACCAGTTTTCCCGGTTGCACGCCAGCACCCCTTGGGCGTTGGCGTGCAGATGTTCCATCGTCACCGCGTCATCCACATTGCCGCCAACAACCTCTATCATTCCCGGTCCGCCACCGGTGACGATGCTGCAGTGTGCGGGAAAGAGATGCGGCGTGGGCAGGTCCTTGAAAGCAAGATTGCTAGCCCATTCACGCGGGAAGCAAACGAGGTCGCCAAGCCGTGGCGCGTAATCCTTCGGGTTTTCTGCGATCAACAATTTCCCGGGATGATAAGGCCGCGCGGCGTAGTTTATATAATAAGAGTGATCCGCCGCGTAAGGGAACTTCGGCCCCGCGCCGGCTATGCGCATGACATAGGAAATGAACGCGGCGGACCAGGCGTAATCGCCGTTCTTACGAACCGGAAACACCTTGCCTTCGGCATTGTGCTTGCCTGTCCAGCGCGCATCCGGGTCACCGGCGTTCAGACCTTCCCACCAATACTCACCCACGCGCTGCCACAGCCCTTGCTGGCGCTCGGCCATTGTCGCAGCGCGCTGCACATAACCGGCGCCGCCATCATCGTCCACGCGCTTGCCCCAAAGCCGCCACTCCCGCAGCGCTATGGCCACTGCCGCACTGCGGGAAAATGCCTCGTATGGCTGGTTGGCAAATGGCGGCGCATGATTTTCAGTCGCGCAAGACGCGAGGAAAACGCAACCAAAAACCGCCGCCGCTCCCACGATGAGCGGCTTGCGGTTCTTGCTGCGTGAAACCCTCACGCGAGATCGCTGAACAGTTCGGTCAGAGTCGCT
>JAGWOU010000190.1 GCA_028870815.1 Rhodospirillales bacterium
CGAGGTGCTGGGCGACAGGATCGAAACCGGCACGGTGTTTCTGAACCGCTGTGACGCGCTGGACCCGGCACTGCCATGGGTGGGCGTGAAGGATAGCGGGCGGGGCTATACGCTTTCCCGCTGGGGGTATGAGACGCTAACCCGGCCCAAGGCGTATCATTTGCGGTTGCCCGAATAAGGGTTGCTCAGTCCGCGTGTTCTTCCCGCGCGGCTTCCCAAACCTCCTTCGCGGCGTCCAGGTTCATCGCGAAGATGCCGAGCCCCGCGATGAGATCCGGCCAAAGGCTGTGCCAGAGATAGGCCGTGACCGCCCCGGCCAGGATGATGGCGGCGTTGGCCAGCACATCGTTGCGGGCGGAGAGAAAGGCGGCGCGGGTGATGCTGCCGCCAGTGTGGCGGTGGCGGGCGAGGATTGTCGCGGCGCAGAGATTCACCGCCATGGCGGCCAGCCCGGTTAAGGAAAGCCAGGCGGCGTTGGGCGCTTCCGGGTGCCAGAATTTGGTAATGGCCTGCCAGAGTGTCGCGAGGCTGGGGACGATAATGAATGTTGCCATCGCCATGCCCGCCTTGGCCCGCGCCTTCGGCGCCCAGCCAAGCGCGGCCAGCAGCAGGAAATTCACTGCGGAATCTTCCAGGAAATCCACGCTGTCCGCGACCAGGGAGACGGAGCCGATGGCCCGCGCCACCGCGAATTCAAAGAAGAAGAACCCGAAATTCAGGATCAGCGCCGCCAGAGCGGCTTGGCGCAGGGAGTTTTTGAGCATGGCGTCCTCCTGAAATGAAAACGGGGCCTTGCGGCCCCGTTTTGGATCAGCGGCGCAGGTTAAGGCGGCCGATCAGATCCTGGTAGCGCTTCACGTTCTTGCGCTTCAGATAGTCCAGCAGCGAGCGGCGCTGGCCGACGAGCACCAGCAGGCCACGGCGGGAATGGTAATCCTTCGCGTGGGTCTTTAAGTGTTCGGTCAGGTTGGAGATGCGCTCGGAGAGCAGAGCCACCTGGACTTCCGGGGAGCCGGTGTCGTTGGCGGCGGTGGCGTATTCGGCAACGAGCTCCGTGCGGCGCTCTGGCGTAATCGACATCGTGATATCCTTATAAAAGACGGTTAAAACAGGCGCTCGGGCTTCAGCCACCCTTCAGAGAGTCGGGCCATGGCCTTCACGCGCCCCGCCGCCGTAACGCGCACCAGCCCTTCATCGGGGTTGGCGGCATCCGGAATGCGCCCCATCAGCTCCACCAGGCTGATGGCCTGGCCTTGTGATAAGGCGAAAAACTCTGCTTGGTTCAGGGCCAGGGCCGGGATGTCGTCCAGCGCGGTCTCGAGCGGCAGCAAAGTTTCAGCAAGAGTGGCGGGGTTCTGCTCCGGATTGAGGAAAAAGTCCAGCGTAACCGCCATGTTTTCCAGGAAAGGCCCCACGCGCAGGCGGCGCAGCACGGCGATATGCCCCACCGTGCCGCAGGCTCGCGCCAGATCCCGCGCCAAGGAGCGCATATAGACCCCTTTGCCGGACTGAACCTCGAACACGGCGTGGTCTGCGTCCGGCCGGCCGATCAGCTCAAACCGGTCCACCTGCGCCGGGCGGGGCGGCAATTCGGGCGGGCGGCCGTCGCGCGAGAGGTCGTAAGCGCGCTCGCCATCCACCTTGATGGCGGAGAAGATCGGCGGCACCTGCATGATGCTGCCGATGAACTGGGGCAGGGCGGCGTTGATCTCGGAATCACTGGGGCGGACATCCGAGGTGGCGATCACCGCGCCCTCGGCATCGTCCGTATCCCGGGCCTCACCGAATTTCAGGGTGAAATGATAGA
The DNA here is from genome assembly GCA_028870815.1 of Rhodospirillales bacterium. GTDB lineage: Bacteria > Pseudomonadota > Alphaproteobacteria > Acetobacterales > Acetobacteraceae > Acidocella. Next base: position 1,808 of record JAGWOU010000190.1, read on the forward strand.
TTTTGGTGCTATCCATTACATAGGGCACGGTTTTGGTGGCGGCGCCAAAGGCAAGCGGCAAGATACCGGTGGCCAGCGGGTCCAGCGTGCCGCCATGCCCGGCCTTCTGGGCGTCCAACGCGCGTTTTACCTTGTTCAGCGCCTGCGTGCTGGTGATGCCCTGGGGTTTGTCGAGAATGATCCAGCCGTCCAGTTTGCGGCCTTTTTTCTGCCGAGCCATCGTGTCCTGTGAAAATACAAAATGAAGCGGCGCTGATAGAGCGGGTTGTGGCGGCTCGCAACCTTGGCGCTATAAGATAAATTGAACAAGGTGTACTTTAACAGGATAGCAACAGGTTTTCGTTTACTATGGCCCGGTCTTCGGAGGACTGCCGCATGCAACACGACCCGAATTCTTATCCGCGCTCGTCCGACGTAGTGGACGCAAGGCAGGCCGAATCGCAGGGCAACAGCCTGTATCCGCACGCGAAAACGAGGAGCCAGAAGCGGGACAAGTTCATCGGCTTCACCCGTGACGAGGCCACCGCGGCCGCGCTGCACACGGCGCTGGTTGAGCATGTTCCCAACGATAATCGGGTGCATCAGATGGATTTCCGCCAGGCGCTGGCGGTTCTGGCGGCGATGCCCACGCCGGAGATTGTTCTAGTGGACCTTTCCGGTGAGGAACAGCCAATCAATGCGTTGGTGGATTTGGCCGATACCGTTGATCCCGGCACCGTGGTGCTGGCGATTGGCGAGGTTCAGGAGGTGAATTTCTACCGCCTCGTGGTCAAAAACATGGGGGTTAAGGAGTATCTGCCCAAGCCGCTGACGAAAGATAAGATTGCCGCGCATTTTCTGCCGGTGATCGACAATCTGGCTCATAAGCAGGTTGGACCGCGCGGCGGGCGCATGGTGGCGCTATGCGGGGCGCGCGGCGGCGTGGGGGTAAGCTGCATTGCCGCGAATCTGGGATCTTACATTGCCAATGAGCTGCGCCGGCACACCCTGCTACTGGATGGTGAGGTCAATACCGGCACGTTGGCGCTGGACTTGAATATTGCCGCCAGCCGTGGCCTGCCTGCCGTGCTGGAGGCGCCGCAGCGTGTGGACCAGCTGCTGATCGAGCGTTGCGTGCAGGATTTGGGAGACAGGCTGCATGTGATGGCAGGCATGGAGGCGCTGGAATGGGAGGCGCCATGCACTGCCGAGGGGTTGGCGAGTCTCGTGCAGACGATACGCGCCCGCTACAATTTCATAGTAGCGGATACTGGCGCACGGCTGACGCCACTGGCCCGGCAGCTGCTATTCAACGTACAGCAACGCGTGATTGTGCTGGATCCAACCCTGATTTCGCTGCGCAACGTGGAAAAGCTCCACACCCTGCCGATAGGCTCTGGCCAGGAGCCGCGGCCGTTGCTGGTACTGAATAAGGCAGGAGTGCAAGGCGGGCTGGCACGGCGTTTCATGGAAGACCAACTGGGCGCGCCGTTCGATGCCGTGATCCCGGATCTGCCGCGCCTGGTTGGCCAGCATACTGGGTTTGGCACGCTGGCGGTGCGGCAACGTAGCCCGTTCCGCCAGGGTATCCTTGCTCTGGTGGCGGCTTTGGGAGTCGGCGCACAGCCCGGCACGGCCCAGGCCAATGCGCAGCCAAGCTATGCGATGGCGCCTTAGGAGAAACGCCTCCAGCATTAGGCGTTCGCCAGGAAATACGGTATAAACCGGCTCCGTTAAACGATTCCGGAGCCTGTTACCCGTATGTCCGACACGCCTGATTCCGCCCCGCTCGACGATGCCTATGACGCTGCATCGATCAGTGTTCTGAGGGGGCTGGATGCGGTCCGCAAACGGCCAGGCATGTATATCGGGGACACTGACGACGGCTCGGGCCTGCATCATATGGGCTTTGAGATCATCGACAATTCGGTGGACGAGGCCCAGGCCGGTTTCGCCAGCCGGGTGGACGCCGTTTTGAACGGTGATGGCTCAATGACCGTTCGCGATAATGGCCGCGGCATTCCCACGGACATTCACGCCGAGGAAGGTATTTCCGCCGCCGAGGTGGTGCTGACCAAGCTGCACGCGGGCGGTAAATTCAACCAGAACAGCTACAAGGTTTCCGGCGGCCTGCATGGTGTGGGCGCGGCGGTGGTGAACGCGCTTTCCGAATGGATGGAGGTGCGAATCTGGCGCAACGGGCAGGAGCATTTTATCCGCTTCGAGCATGGCGACACGGTGCAGCCGCTGAAGATCGTTGGCCCGTCCGACCACCCCAATGGGACGGAGGTGACGTTCAAGCCTTCCGCCGCCACCTTCACGCAAACCGAATTCGATTACGAGGTGTTTGAGCGCCGCCTGCGCGAATTGGCTTTCCTGAACTCAGGGCTGGCCATCGTGCTGCGCGACGAAAGGCACGAGCCCTTCCGGCAGGTGGAGTTCCACTACGAAGGCGGGGTGAAGGAATTTTGCCTCTGGCTGGACCGGGCGAAGAATTCCGTGCTGCCAAGCCCGATCACCGCAGTCAGCGAGGCCAAGGAGGCGGGGATAAAGGTTGAGTTCGCGCTCACCTGGAACGATTCCTACCACGAGACCATGCTCTGCTTTACCAACAACATCACCCAGCGCGATGGCGGCACGCATCTGGCCGGTTTTCGCGCGGCGCTGACGCGGGTGGTGAGCAATTACGCAAAGAATATGGGCGGCAAGAAGGACAATGCCGATATCTCCGGAGAGGATATGCGCGAGGGGCTGACCGCCGTGCTCTCGGTGAAGGTGCCGGACCCGAAATTCTCGTCCCAGACCAAGGACAAGTTGATTTCTTCCGAGGTGCAGCCGGTGGTGCAGGCGGCTGTGGCGGATGCGTTGGGCCATTGGTTCGAGACGCATCCCAAGGAAGCCAAGAATATCGTCCAGAAGGTGATGGATGCCGCCGCCGCGCGCGAGGCCGCGCGCAAGGCTCGTGAGCTTACCCGCCGCAAGGGCGTGCTGGATATTTCCTCGCTGCCCGGCAAGCTGGCGGACTGCCAGGAGCGCGACCCTGCGAAATCCGAATTGTTTCTGGTTGAGGGTGACAGCGCCGGCGGCTCCGCGAAACAGGGGCGCGACCGGAAAT
>JAGWOU010000191.1 GCA_028870815.1 Rhodospirillales bacterium
ATCAAAGCGTGTTCTTCAAGGCACTGAGCCAAAGCCTGAAAGGCGAGAAGAACATAAAGGTGGTGGGAGACCGTTTCGTTTTCGAAAGCGACGTGCTTTTCCCTGTTGATGAAGCCACCATCACTCCGGCTGGTAAGGCGGAGATCGCGCAGGTGGCAAGTGCTGTGAAGCAGATTGCCGCGAAGATACCCGCCAATGTGAACTGGGTGCTTTCCGTGGATGGTTATGCTGACGCGCAGCCGATCAAAGGCGGGCCATATAAATCCAATTTCGATCTTTCCGCCGCGCGGGCGCTGGCGGTGCTGGACCTGCTGATCGCCGATGGGGTGCCGTCCAACCGGCTCGTCACCTCCGGCATGGGGGCGAACAACCCGATCGCCCCTGGGAATACCCCGGCGGATTACGCACAGAACCGGCGTATCGAATTCCGCCTCACGACGCCATAAGCGCGGCACCATGAGCGAAACCCTTGCCATGCAGAAAGCCGCTTTACGGCGCCTGATGCTGGCCCGGCGCGAAACGCAGAACCCGGCGCTGGGCCACGCCTTGGCAAAACACGTGCTGGCCAGCGGGATTATTCCAAAAGGCGCGGTGGTGGGCGGCTTCTCCCCGATGCGCGGCGAGATCGACATCATGCCCCTGCTGCACGCGCTGCACGCGCGCGGCCACCGCCTGGCGCTGCCGGAAACCCCACCGCCAGGCAATGCGCTGATCTTCCGCGCCTGGACCCCTGCCAGCCGCATGCTGACCGGCCGCTACAAAACCCAGCACCCGGACGCGCCCGGCCTTTCACCGGATTTCCTGCTGGTGCCGCTTTTGGCGTTCAACAAGCACGGGCATCGGCTGGGTTATGGCGGCGGCTATTACGACCGGACTCTCGCCGCGCTGCCCGATGCGTTCCGGCTCGGCTGCGCCTATGCGGCGCAGGAGATGGAGGATATCCCCGTGGAACCGACAGACCTGCCCTTGAACGCCATCGCCACGGAAGCCGGATTGAGCCACGTGAATATGTGAAGGGTTAAAAAATCCAAAACTTGCGGCTCCGCCCGGTGATCACATCTAGAGCGATGTAATCTCATTTTAGCTGGAAAGGACTGCAAACATGTCCAAACTTCTCGACCTGGACAAACTCGAATCCCTCCCCGCGAAGTGGCAGGCGGACAAGGACGGAAAATCCATCGTTCAGGAATTCTCCTTCAAAAGCTTCGCGGAAGCGTTCTCGTTCATGACGCATGTGGCGCTGCTGGCCGAAAAGGCGGACCATCACCCTGACTGGTCGAATTCCTACAACAAGGTACGCATCGCGCTTTCAACCCATAGCGCCGGGGGCGTGACGGAAAAGGACGTGGCGCTGGCCAAGGCGATCAGCAATTTCGTCTGGCTGCCGCAATAGGCCTATTTGCCGGGCTTTACCGGCACCCAGCGCGGCCCTGGGTTGCTTCCGTCCTGCGTGGCGCCGGTGATAAGCAATATCGCCGGATCGCCATGCAACGCCTCAACCTGCTTGCGGACATCCGGCGCGGCGGCAACGGCGATGCCGTTCACCTGTTGGATCACATCCCCCGCCACGATGCCGGCCTTTGCCGCCGGGCCAGTGGCGGAGGTGACGGCAACGCCACCCTGCGCCGGTTTGCCCGCCAGCCCCAGCCCATAAGCCGGCAACGAAACAGGGCCAGGAGGCGCCGATTGCGTTTGAGCGATGCTCTCATCCGATGCGGGCGGCGGAGCGGTGAGCGTGAGCTGCGCCTGCTGCGCCACGCCGCCACGTGTGAAGGCCACGGTGACGCTCTGCCCGGCCTGAAACTCAGCGGTGCGGATGAACAGCGCCTGGGGATCGGCAATTTCGACGCCGCCCAGCGCCGTGATCACGTCACCGGGTTGCAGTTTGCCGATGGCGGGGGACCCGCGCGACACGGCACCGACCAGCGCGCCCTTGGTGCCGGGCAGCTTCAGCACAGCCCGGATCGCGGGCGTCACCTCCTCTGTCGCCACGCCCAGCCAGCCGCGCATCATTTTGCCCTCATGGGCCAGCGCCTCGGCCACAGGCTCTGCCATGGCGGCGGGGATGGAGAAACCGATCCCGTCCGAGGTGCCGGCGGGCGCGTATATGGCCGAATTCACCCCGACCACCTGCCCTTGCAGATTGAACAGGGGGCCGCCGGAATTGCCTTTGTTGATGGCGGCGTCCGTCTGGATGAAATCGTCGAATTTCGTATCGCCGATCTGGCGGTGCAAGGCGCTGACAATGCCGGCGGTGTTGGTGCCGGGCATGCCAAACGGGTTGCCCACGGCAAGCACCCAATCACCCACGCGCAGCTTCCGGGAATCACCAAACGGCACGAAGGGCAGAGGGTGACCGGCGTTTACCTTCAGCACCGCGAGGTCGGCATCCACATCCCGCCCGGCGATGATCGCGGGATAGACCGTGCCATCCGGGAAAGTGACTGTAATGTTATTGGCGCCGTTCACCACATGGTCGTTGGTGAGGATATAGCCGGAGGGGTCGAACACGAAGCCGGACCCCAGCGATTCGATGATTTTTGGCGGCGGCACCACGGTGGAGGCGACATTGCCCGGCGTATCCGCGGCGGGCTGATAGGAGGAGGCGCCGTTATCTCCATTGTCGCCGTTATTGTCCTGCGACGCGTTGCCGGTGTCAGGCGCCATGGAGGCGATGCTGACCACGGCCGGCGCCACCTTGGCGGCGAGGTTGGCCAGAGACGGCGGCAGAGCCGCCATGGACGACGGAAGGTCTGTGGCCTTGGCCAGCGGGGCCGCGAGCAGGAACAGGGCGGGTAAGGCGCGCGCCAGAATTTTCATGCGGCGAGAGTGGCGAGGCCGGACGATCTTCGCAAGAGGGGGCGAGTGGTCTATCTGAATGCCATGACTGAAGCAGAAATTCGCGAAGCCCTCGCCCCGTTTAATATTGGCCGCCGGATTGAAGGCGTGCATGTGCAGGATGGCCTTGTGCAGGTGAGCCTGCGCGCCACGCGCGAGGAAGCGGCCTCGCTTGAGCCCTTGCGCCGGGATATCGAAAACCAGCTGAAAAACCTTGCCGGCGTGCAATCAGCCACCGTGGTGCTCACCGCCCATTCCGGCCAGCCGGCAGACCCCGCCAAGCCGGCGCAGGAGCCGCCCTTGCTGCCGAATGTGAAGCATATCGTCGCGGTTGCCTCGGGCAAAGGCGGCGTCGGCAAATCTACCGTGGCGGTGAACCTTGCGGTGGCGCTGGCCCAGCGCGGGCTGAATGTCGGGCTGCTGGATGCGGATATCTATGGCCCCTCGCTGCCGAAAATGCTGGGGCTGCATGCCAAGCCCGCAGTGCTGAACAACATGATGCAGCCTTTGGTCGCCTTTGGCGTCAAGGCCATGTCCATCGGCTTTATGGTGCCGGAAGACAAGGCGATGGTCTGGCGCGGCCCGATGGTGATGGGCGCGCTCAACCAGTTGCTTGGCCAGGTGAACTGGGGGGCGCTGGACGTGCTGGTGGTGGATATGCCGCCCGGCACCGGCGACGCGCAGCTGACCATGGCGCAGAAGGCCAAGCCCTCGGGCGCGGTCATCGTCTCCACCCCGCAGGACCTTGCGTTGATGGATGCGCGGCGCGGCGTGCAGATGTTTGGGCAGGTGGGCATAAAGGTGCTCGGCGTGGTGGAGAACATGTCCTATTTCTGCTGCCCGAATTGCGGCCACCGGGCGGAGATTTTCGGCCATGGCGGCGCCAGGGCGGAAGCGCAGAAAATGGGCGTGCCCTTCCTGGGCGAAGTGCCGCTGGAGCTGAGCGTGCGCGAGGCCGGAGACGTTGGCAAACCGGTGACGGCGCTTGAGCCGGACAGCGCCGTGGCCGCCGGCTTCCGCCAGGTGGCGGAGAGCGTGGCGAAAGCGCTCGCCTTGGCATGAAATGAGCGAGATCGGCTTCTACCACCTCACCCGCACTGGCCTTGCCGCGGCGCTGCCGGCACTGCTGGGCCGCACCCTGGCGGCGGGTGAGAAGGCGGTGGTGGCCTGTGCCGATGACCGCCAGATGGCGGCGCTGGATGACGCGCTCTGGCAATGCCAAAACCCCGACTGGCTGCCCCACGGCACCGCGCAAACGCCGCACCCGGAATGGCAGCCGGTTTATCTGACCACTGGTTTGGAAAACCCAGCTGGGGCGCGTTTCCTGTTCCGCCTGGGCGGCGTGGAAACACCGCCTGAGGGCTATGCGCGCGTGTTTGACCTTTTCGACGGCAATAGTGAGGCCGAGGTACTCGCCGCCCGGCAACGCTGGCGCGTGGCAAAGGAGGCTGGCCACAACCTCACCTATTGGAAGCAGGAGGACAGCGGCTGGGTAAAGGCCGGCTGAACCGGCCTATTTCCTCGCGGCTTGCCGAGCCTCGTTATCCCCCATCAGATCGAGCATCTCGGTGGCGTGATCTTCCTCATCCGCCAGAATCTCCTCAAGCATCGCCCGGGTGGAGGGATCGCGGTCGCGGAAATAATTGATAAGGTCACAGTAATGCTCGATGGCGATACGCTCCGCCACGAGGTTCTGCTCCACCATTTTCCTCAGGCTGAGATCATGTCCGCCATATTGGCTGGCCGAACGCGAGGCCAAGCCCTGTGGATCAAAATTCGGCGCCCCGCCTAGCTGGTTGATACGCTCGGCGATGCGCTGCAAATGATCGCGCTCGTCATTGGCGTGCTCGACAAACTCCGCCGCCACGCTCTTGGATGCGATGCCCGAAACGGAAATCGAATTCATGGTGTAACGCAGCACGCAGACAATTTCCGTCGCCAGCGCGCCTTGCAGCAATTCCACACCTCGCTTCGTGTCTTTGTAATCGGACGTCACCGCGCCGTCAGAGATGTATTTCTGTGCCTCGGCGCGCAGCATTTTTACATCTCGCAGGAAATAAATG
>JAGWOU010000192.1 GCA_028870815.1 Rhodospirillales bacterium
GGCCCGCTGGGGGGAATACCGACCTCCCAATAGCCCAGCCGCCCGGGGAGGCTTTGCAGGCTGGATTGCGCGCCCGGGTCCATCACCGCCGCCGCGAAGGGCGTGAAGCTGAAATGGGCGAGGCTGCGCGTGGTCATCTCACCCGCCACGAATTCCGGCAGAGCCAGGATGTCTTGCAGATAATCGAGATTGGTCTCGATGCCGAAAATCTCGCTCTGCGCCAGGCCGGTTTGCAAATTCGCCAGCGCCTCGGCCCGGCTGGCCCCGGTGGCGATGAATTTCGCCAGCATCGGATCATAGAAAGCCGAAACCTCCGTGCCGGTCTCCACCCAGCTATCCACCCGCAAGCCTGTGCCGGGCTTGAAGGAGGTCAGCGTGCCGCTGGAGGGCGCGAAACCATTGCCGGGATTTTCCGCATAGATGCGCACCTCAACAGCCGCCCCTTGCGGCTTCAGCGCCCCTTGCGCGGGCAAGGTAAGGGTCCCCGCCGCCTGCTCAACCATCCAGCGCACGAGGTCGACGCTGTAAACCTCCTCGGTCACGCCATGCTCAACCTGCAGGCGGGTATTCACCTCCAGGAAGTAGAATTGCCTGGCCTCGGAATCATAAACAAACTCAACCGTGCCCGCAGATTCATACTGCACGGAAGAAGCCAGCGCGATGGCGGCCTCCTGCATCGCCGCCAGCGTGGCATCCGGCAAATTCGGGGCGGGAGTTTCCTCCACCACTTTCTGGTTGCGCCGCTGGAGCGAGCAATCGCGCGCCCCCAGCGCCACCACGCCGCCCTTGCCATCACCGAAAATCTGCACCTCCACATGGCGGGCGCGGGCGACGTATTTTTCCAGAAACAAAGCCGCATTGCCGAAATTATTGGCCGCCAGCCGGGCGATGCTGTCGTACTTATCCGCCAGCTCTGCATCGTCATGGCAGAGCACCATGCCGATGCCCCCGCCCCCGGCACTGCTTTTCAGCATAACGGGGTAGGTGATGCGGCTGGCCTCAGCCAACGCCTCCTCCCGCGTGGCCAGTACGCCGGTGCCGGGCAGCATAGGCACGCCGGCCTTCTGCGCCAGGTCGCGCGCCGTGTGCTTCAGCCCGAAATCCCGCAAATGCTCAGGCCGGGGGCCGATGAACTTAATCCCCGCCGCCGCCAGCTTTTCCGCGAATTCCACCCGCTCGGAAAGAAACCCGTAGCCGGGATGCACCGCCTCGGCCCCCGTCTCCTGGCAGGCTTTGATGATCGCCTCAATGTTCAGATAGCTCTCCGCCGCCGGGGGAGGGCCGATGCGCACCGCCTCGTCCGCCGCCAGCACGGTGGGGGAGAAGCGGTCAGCATCCGAATAGATGGCCACGGAACCAATGCCCATCTCCCGCAGCGTGCGGCAGACACGGCCCAGAATCTCGCCCCGGTTGGCGATGAGAACTTTGCTGAACATGGTTATTCGCTGATGATGATCTGGATGGGCGTGGGGGTGAACCCGTTGCACGGGTTGTTCACCTGCGGGCAGTTGGAGATGAGCACCAGCACATCCATCTCCGCCTGCAATTCCACATAGCCGCCGGGCTCTGAAACACCGTCATCCACCGTCAGCTCCCCATTCGGGCGGATGGGCACATTCATGAAGAAATTCACGTTGGAGACGAGGTCCCGCTTGCTCATGCCGTATTTGGACAGCTCGGCGATGAAATTCTCCCGGCAGGAATGCATGAAGCGCGTCTCATGCCCGAAGCGGACTATATTGCTCTCGCAGGAGCATGCCCCCGCGCAGGTATCGTGAAACCCGCATGTATCGGCGGTGAGTTTCACCATCGGCCGACCTTCGTTGGAGAGCAGGACGGAGCCGGTGGTCAGGTCATAACGCCCGCCCGCGGCAGCCTGGGCGGCCAGAGTGTCCTGGGCAGAGTAGCGCTCCGTCGTATCCGCCGCGCTGTAAAACAGCGCATCCACCGCCTGCTGGCTTTCCAGATCGATGATGCGCATGGTCTGCCCCTTTTTCAGCAGCGCGGAATAAGGGGCGCGGGCGGGGACATGAATGTCTGAAATGATGGTCATTTGGCGAAATACCGGTCGTTATTGATGAAACCGCGCGCGGCTTCCTCGGTGAATTGGCGGCAGAGATCATGGGCATCGGCAGCCGGGGCGTGCCAGGCGGTGTAGGTAATGGCGCCTGTCGCCTCCTGCACGGGGCTGAGCGCGTGCGGGGTGTTGGAGAGGACGATGAGCAGATCCATCTCCGCCCGTAGCTCCACCATCGCCCCTGGCGGCGGGTTGCCGCGCCAGCGCATCACGCCCTGCGCATCCACCGCCACGGGGGAGAACAAAGAGAGAGACGGGGCGACATCCCGGCGGGAAAGACCGAATTTGGCGGCGGCGCTGCGGATATTCTCCCGCCCGTTGCGGCCCTGGGTCTGCATCGGGCCGTTGGGGCCGATGATGCTGTCATGCCCCGCCCCGCTATCCGCGACAATGGAAGCCAGAACCCGCCCCATATCCGAGAACAGCACGCGCCCGGTGGTCAGGTTGGTGGTCCATTGCAGCTTGGTGGTGTCGCCCGCATTGTAGCGCTCGGAGGGGTCTTCCGCGTTCCACATGAAGAAGGCCGCACCCGGCGTGCCGGATTGGTTGGCGATGCGCAGCGCCGCCCCGCGCTTCAGCCGGAGATTTACATACCAGCCGGGGGGAATGCTGTCCTCCAGGAAGACATCGCCAAGGGGAATCTCCGCGAAGCCAGTTTCCGGCTTTGGGCTGGCGGCGCGGGCACGCGCGGCTTCCTGCAGGGCCTCGTAGCGCTGGCGGTACTGGGCGGGGGTGAGCTTATCGAGGTCAAGCATGGGCCTGGCCTGCCGCGCGGATAGTTTGAAACATCTTCATGAGATCCCTCATCGTTGAACCACCAGACTTCAGCGATGCGAGGGATACAAAGAGAGCCGATGTGTATCCCCACACATCTATGCTCTCCCGGGCTTTTGTCCCGCCGTGCATCATGCGGATGTCTCCCGCATGACCGCCGCTCTCGGACCAGGCGCCGGATATTGCATCCGGTCGGAACCCTAGCGGCCTTTAATTAAATTTATAAGCAATGCTCATGCCAAAGGGCTTTCTTGTGCGATAACTGCTAATCGCGCCCCCATAGCCGAAGCCAAAGGGGTGAAAGAGACCAAATTTACAGCATCAGGGCCAGCCATTTGCCAAAGGCAGACGCCAAATTCAGCAAATGTGCTTCTGTCCAATTTAATAATGACAATCAGCGCAAGCCCATTGGCTGGTCAGACGTGAGGTGAGGTTCGTTCACTGTTATTCTGTGGTATCGGCTGCGGAGTACTCACTATGGGGAATCCCGGCCGATGGGCATGGTTACGGTTTATGGCATCAAGAATTGCGATACAATAAAGAAGGCCCGTGATTGGCTGGCCGCAAATGGGGTGGAATACGCGTTTCACGACTACAAAGTCAGCGGGATTGACCAAGCCACGCTTGAGGGCTGGGTAAAACGGCTGGGCTGGGAAGCGCTGTTGAACCGCGCGGGAACAACCTTCAAAAAATTAGCGGACGAGCGCAAGGCCGGGTTGGACGCAGCCAAGACGCTTGAGCTGATGAAAGAACAGCCTTCTATGATCAAACGGCCGGTATTGGTGCAAGGGAACGAGGTACTGGTGGGGTTTAAGCCAGAGGCGTATGCGGGGTTTTTCGCTGGGAAATAACCCGCAATTCCTCCAGCAAATATTACCTCTCCCCTACCCGCCAGCGCCGTTCATGGCTTACACGCTTCCCTCGGCAGCGTTTTCGAGCATCCGCTCCTCAAGCAACAACCCTATATTTCATTTCAACATATTGTTTTGTTTATATAATTCATTCAGCCACAAAGCCGAACCCTTACCCACGCCACCGCACTTTTTACACCGGCGCTGAAGGCCTCATACGAAAATCCGGCCTGGACCTCGTTCTTGGAAACGACACGGTGATCTGCCCCGCCGCGAGCGCCTCCGCGGAGTCCCATAGAAGGTCAATCTGTCGAATAATGCCCGTAATATCAGGCTTTACCACCGCCGATATGCCCTGCAACCGCAAACCACCCCCTTTCTCATTTCAAGAAAGCATTAAAAAACCTAAGGTTTATACGCCGAATTGCCCACTTACGTGAAAATTGTTCCTCTCTTACTCTATTTCGGTTCATACTCGGCCTATAGCCGTCAAACTGATGGCATCCTGCCATCGCTAAATACGGTCATTTTTAATTTATGGAGAGATGAAATGAATTTCATTACTTCTGGCGGCGCTTCCGGGTTTGCCAGCTTGATTTCCACCCGCACTCAGGACGAGGATCCACAAGAGATCGCCCTTCAAAACCTCTTTGATCGGCAGTTCGATAACCTGCGGCTGGAGCTGGATGCCCCGGCTGATACCTGCTGGTGCTTTATGCAGCCGCAGAACCGGCCTTCTTATACTCACGAACTGATGCATGATATCAGCGACATGCAGAATCTGATTACCGCCAGCTTCCCCCGGTCGCCACGGCGGGAGAGCACGCCCTTCTCCTGGTTCGTTATGGCCTCGGCGGTTCCCGGCATCTACAATCTTGGTGGCGATCTGGGACATTTCGCGGAGCGCATCCGCGAGGGTGATCTGGACGCGTTGCGCCATTACGGCCACGTTGCGGTAAAAGCCATCCATCGCAACACGATCGCGTTTGATGCCCCCGTCATCACAATGGCTCTGGTGCAGGGCGACGCTCTGGGCGGCGGATTTGAGCATGCGCTCTCATTTGATATGATCGTTGCCGAGCGCAGCGCCAAGCTGGGACTGCCGGAAATTCTTTTTAACATGTTCCCCGGCATGGGTGCCTACAGCTTCCTCTCCCGCCGCGTTGACCGCAAGCGTGCCGAAGAGATGATTCTTTCTG
>JAGWOU010000193.1 GCA_028870815.1 Rhodospirillales bacterium
TGGCTGATGCTGCCCAGATACGTCCCGCTCACCAGCAGCACCGGCAAATCCAAATCGGCAATCCAATCCGCAGTCATTTTCGCCTCTGTCAGCGGCACAGCGGCCCCGCCCGCGCCTTCAATCAACGTCGGCCCCTTCGCCAGTTCCACCCGGCAGAACCCCAGCAGCGCCGTATAATCGATGCTCTGCCCCTCCCGTGCGGCTGCCATATCCGGGGATAAGGGGGCTTTGTACCGCCAGGGCGTGATGGCGGCGATATTTTGCTCCGTCACCTCCCGCCCCATGGCGGCCAGCAGAAGGCTGGAATCTGAAACTTCCCCCGCCTCATAGCCGGAGAGCAGGGGTTTGATGGCCCTTAAGGGCGGATTGGCCCGCACGAGCCCGGCGGTGCAGAAGGTCTTGCCCGTATCGGTGCCGGTGGCGGTGACGAAATAGCTTTTCATGCCGGGCGGGCTCAGGGCAGGCGAGTGACAAAGGTGATCTTGTCGGCCGGGATCACTTTTGCAAAGCCGCCATTGGCCAGCACCGCATTGTGGTGGCGTATGGTGGCTTCACCCGTCAGATGGTCATTGTCATGTGTGGTATGGCCGTCGCTGGCCAATGTCACCTCAAACCCACGTTCAAACGCTGAGCGTACGCTGGTGTCCACGCAATAATCGGTGGCCATGCCGCAGATAACCAACCGGGTAACCCCATGTTCGGTGATATGTGTTATCAACCCCGTCCGCTGGAACATGGAGCAATGTTTTTTGCGGATCACAGGTTCCAGCGGTCGTGGCGCCAGCTCTGGCAGCAGGTCGAATCCGGGCGTGCCGGGCTCCAGCGCGTCACCCGGCTCGCCCTCATGCTGGATGAAAAACATAGGCGCTCTCGCGGCCCTGGCCCGGGCGATAAGCGCGCAGATTTGATGCAACACAGCCTCGCTGTGATGGGGTGGGCCTTCCGGCCCCGCGAATAAACCGCGTTGCATGTCGATCACGATAAGCGCGTCCGTCATGGTCTTTGCGTCTCCCAGGTTCCAGCGGTAATGTCCGGTCGATTACCGTGTTGGAGTGCTAAGAAGGTGCCCGAAAGCCATATTCAAGTGCAACCCCGCTGGAGCCGTGCGGCGGTTCAGGCGCTGTTGGACCTGCCCTTCCCGGAGCTGTTGTTCCGGGCGATGAGCGTGCATCGCGAGCATTTCGACCCAACCCGGGTGCAAATCTCTACCCTGCTTTCCATCAAAACCGGCGGTTGCCCGGAGGATTGCGGCTACTGCCCCCAGGCCGCCGAGTATGAAACCGGCACCAAGGCCTCCAAGCTGATGGCTGTGGAAGCCGTGCTGGCCGAGGCCCGCGCCGCCAAGGAAAAAGGCGCGGGGCGGTTTTGCATGGGGGCTGCCTGGCGCAGCCCGAAGGAGCATGACCTCGACACCGTCTGCCAGATGATCGAGGGCGTGAAGGCGCTGGGCATGGAAACCTGCGTGACGCTGGGCATGCTCGATCCCTTCCAGAGCCAGAAACTGAAGCAGGCCGGGCTGGATTACTACAACCACAACCTGGATACCTCGCCCGAATATTACGGCAAGGTGATCACTACCCGCACCTATCAGGACCGGCTGGATACGCTGGATGCGGTGCGGGATGCCGGCATCAATGTGTGCTGCGGTGGCATCGTCGGCATGGGCGAGGATGAGAGCGACCGCGCCGGGCTGATCGCCACGCTGGCCAGCCTGCCCACCCCGCCGGAATCCGTGCCCATCAACGCCCTGGTGGCGGTGGAAGGCACGCCGCTGGGGCGGTCCGAGAAGATCGACCCAATCGATTTCGTGCGGGTGGTGGCGGTGGCCCGCATCACCATGCCCAAGAGCTATGTGCGGCTTTCCGCCGGGCGGGAGCAGATGAGCGATGAAGCCCAGGCGCTCTGTTTCCTGGCCGGGGCGAACTCCATCTTTCATGGCGAGAAGCTGCTGACGACCAAGAACGCCACCGTGCCGCATGATGAGGCGCTGTTTGCCAAGCTGGGGCTGCAACCGGCTCATAGCTAATGACTTGGCTGGAAGAAGGCTGGCGGCATGTCTGGCTGCCTTACGCGCAGATGCAGACCGCGCCGCTGCCGATGCCGGTGGTCCGCACGGCGGGTGCGCGCATCATTCTGAAGGATGGGCGCGAGCTGATCGACGGCATTGCCAGCTGGTGGACCGCCTGCCACGGCTATAACCACCCGCATATCCAACAGGCTGTGGCGAAGCAGTTGGAGGCCATGCCGCATGTAATGTTCGGCGGGCTGGCGCATGAACCAGCCTACAAGCTCTCCACCCGGCTGGCGGCGATGATGCCAGGGGATTTGAACCGGGTGTTCTTCACCGATTCCGGTTCCGTGGCGGTGGAGGTGGCGATCAAAATCGCTGTGCAGTCCCGCCTGAACAAAGGCGAACGCGGGCGCACAAAAATCCTGGCTTTCTCCGGCGGCTATCATGGCGACACGATTGGCACGATGGCGATTTGCGACCCTGAGGAGGGGATGCACAGCCTGTTCACAGGGCTGCTGCCGGAAAACCCCGTGGTGCCGTTGCCAAAGGATGAAGCCAGCATCGCCGCCTTCGAATCTTTCCTGGAACGCGAGCACAAAACCCTTGCCGCGATTATCGTGGAGCCGCTGGTGCAGGGCGCGGGCGGCATGGTGTTTCATAGCAGGCAAGTGCTGCAACGCCTGCGCGCGGCGGCGGACCATTACGGGCTGACGCTGATTTTTGATGAGATTTTCACCGGCTTCGGCCGTACTGGCAGCATGTTCGCGTTCGAGCAGGCCGGGGTGGCGCCGGATATCATCACGCTCTCCAAGGCGCTAACGGGCGGCACCTCCCCGCTGGCCGCGACCATCGCCACGGACAGGCTGTTCGAGGCGTTTCTCTCAGACAGCCCGATGACCACCCTGATGCACGGGCCGACCTATATGGCCCATGCGCTGGGCTGTGCCGCGGCCAATGCCTCGCTGGATCTGTTCGAGACCGAGCCGCGTTTGGCGCAGGCGGCGGCGATATCCGCTCAACTGGCGGTAGAGTTAGAGCCTTGCCGGACCCTGCCGGGGGTAAAGGATGTGCGGGTGATGGGCGCCATTGGCGTGGTGCAGATGCACGAGATTAAAGACCCGGCCAGCTTGCGGCAGAGATTGCTGAAAGAGGGCGTTTGGATAAGGCCCTTCCGGGATATTGTGTATTTAACCCCGGCTCTCACCGTGTCGCCGGAGGAGTTGTCCCGGCTGACCGGGGCCATCCGCCGTGTCTTGACCGCACGTTAACAAATTGCAACCTATGCGGGAATATGCCCTATCCCGCCCGCGAGCTTCTACGCCCTGATTGCCCCGTAAAACCCGCTTGGGCGGTGTTCGACAGGGGGTGGTATCTGCACCATTACGCCGAGGCGCGGGCGCTTTGCGCTGATGCGGCGCCCGAGGCGGCGTTGGATTATTACTTGCGCACCGGCGCGCAACAGGGCCACAGCCCGTCGCCTTTGTTTGACGAACCGTATTATCTTGCCCGCAACCCGGATGTGGCGGAGCTGGTGCGCACCGGCCATTATGAATCGGGCTTCGACCATTATTGCCAGCATGGCTGGCGCGGCGTTTCGCCGCATTGGCTGTTCGACGATACACTCTACGCCGAACTCTACGAGGATATGACGCTTGAGAATCTTGAGCTTCATGGCTGTTACGGGCGCTATGACCATTATCTGAAATCCGGCCAAAGGGAGCGGCGGATCGGCCAATATCTGTTCGACGCGCCCTTCTACCGCGCCCAGGCGCTGGCCGCAGGTGTGGCGGAAGGAGAGATCGACGGGCCAGGGCCGTATGTGCATTTCCTGGCCTGCCTGGGGTCTGGGCGGGATGAAGTGCCACCCTCAATCTATTTCGATCCCGCCTGGTATGTGGAGCATCACCCGGCAGCGAAAGCTGAGATTTTACGCGGCCAATTTGTCGCGGCCATCCATCATTACCTTACCAACGCCATGCCGGAACTGTTCGACCCGGTGCCGCATTTTTCGGAAAGTTTCTACCGGCGGCGCTACCCGGATATAGAGGCCGCCATTCGCGGCGGGATGTATCGCAACGCGTATCAGCAATTCGTGCAGCATGGTTGTTTCGAGTTGCGCCAGCCCTCGGCGGAGATCGACCTCGCCTATTACCGGGACATGCACCGCAAGGTGCGTGACGCGCTGAATGCGGGCCGGATGCGCGACGCTTTCGCACATTTGCGGCTGGAAGGATTGCAAGAAGGGCTGGATTACAGCCCGCCAGTGCGGATTCAGGTGCTAGAGGAATATCCGGCGCGGGAGGCGTTTCTTCGCCGGGCACGGGCTGATCTCGTGCTGCTTGCAAGGCAGAAACTGGATTTTTCATGTAAGTCTGTGCCTGAGATCGCCGTGATTATGGTGGCGCATAACCGCTTCGAGCTGACCATGCGCAGCCTGGCCTCGCTGCGGGGAAATTTTGCCGGGGCGATACAGCTTATTCTCGTGGATAATGCTTCAACGGATGAAACTCGCTGGATTGGGCAATATGTGGCGGGCGCGATGATTCTGCGGAATGAACAGAATCTTGGCTTTTTAAAAGCCTGCAATCAGGCGTTGGAACATGTCGCAGCGCCCGCGATGCTTTATCTGAATAACGACGTGGAGCTGGGCTATGGTGCCGTGGCGGCGGCACTGCGGCGGTTGCAGAGTGCGCGGGACATTGGCGCGGTATGCGGAAAGATCGTACGGACGCATGGAAGATTGCAGGAAGCCGGATCGATTGTCTGGAACGACGGAACCACTACAGGCTATCTGCGCGATGCCTCACCCTTGGCGCCGGAAGCGAATTTCGTGCGCGATGTGGATTATGGTTCGG
>JAGWOU010000194.1 GCA_028870815.1 Rhodospirillales bacterium
CCGCTTGACCAGCGCCATCGAGCGCATGCCCTGCTTCAACGCGGTGAGGCTGGCCCCGGCATAGCGGTGGAACACCTCGCCAAAGCTGGTGATCTTGAGGGTGCGGCCGGAGCGTTCGAACAATTTAACCCCGAGAATCTCCTCCAGCTCCGCGATGGTTTTGGAGAGGGCGGGCTGGGTCAGGCCCAGGCTTTCCGCCGCATGGACCACGCCGGAGAGGCGCACAACCTCAAGAAAGGCGCTAAGGTGGCGCAGCTTGATGCGGGGGTCGAGACCTTCGCCGCGCAGGGTTGGCATATAACCTCCAGGTTATGATTTATGTTCAATATCTCATTTTACATGAAACTCTGAAAGTATTTTAGTCAATCGCAACGGGGCCACGCGCCCAGGAGGAAACGAAACATGGCATTCACCCAGCTGAATAATGTGCGGCTGCATTGGCGCGAGACCGGGCCGGCCGACGCCCCGGCGATCATCTTCGCCAACTCGCTCGGCACGGATTGCCGGTTGTGGGACGAAATCGCCCATGCCCTCTCTGACCGCTACCGGGTGGTACTGTATGACAAGCGCGGCCACGGCCTCTCGGAAAACGCCCCCGGCCCCTACAGCATTGCGATGCTGGCGGATGACGCGCTGGCGCTGGCGGACCATCTTGATTTAGACAAATTCGCCTTTGTCGGGCTCTCCATCGGCGGCTTGATCGCCCAGCAGATCGCGCTGAAGGCGCCCGAGCGCCTTACCGCCCTGGTCATCTGTGATAGCGCTGCGAAAATCGGCGATGATGCGAGCTGGAATGCCCGCATCAAGGCGGTGACGGAAAACGGCCTGGCCAGCATTGCCGGGCCGGTGATGGAGCGCTGGTTCACCCCCGCCTTCCATGCCGAAAGGCAAGTGGAGCTGCAGGGCTGGATCCAGATGCTGTGCGGCACGCCGAATGACGGCTACGCCGCCGCCTGCGCGGCGCTGCGCGCGGCGGATCTGACCGACAAAATCGCCGCCATCCGCACCCCGACCCTCGTGGTCTGCGGCGATGGCGACCAATCCACCCCGCCCGCTCTGGTGCAGGCGACGGCGGCGCGCATTCCCGGCGCGCGCTTCGAGCTGATTGAACAATGCAGCCATATCCCCCCCGCCGAACAGCCCGCCGCGCTGCTGGCGTTGCTGAAGCGGCATTTCGAGGAGCATTTGAATGCCTGACCCCTCCCCCCGCTACACCCAGGGGATGAAGACGCGCCGCAAGGTGCTGAGCGACAAATATGTGGATGTGGCGGTGGCCAACACCACGCCCTTCAATGCGGATTTCCAGGAGCTGATCACCGAGGCCGCCTGGGGCAATGTCTGGTCGCGCGGCACCATTCCCCTGCGCGAGCGCTCGATGCTCACCATCGCGCTGCTGGCGGCCCTTGGCCATCATGACGAGGTGGCGATGCATGTGCGCGCCACCGCCAATACCGGCGCCAGCATGGACGACATCAAGGAGGCGCTGCTGCACGTCGCCATCTATGCCGGCGTGCCCGCCGCCAACCACGCATTCAAGATCGCCGCCCAGGCCTATGCCGAAATGGCGGCGCCAAAGGAGGACAGAAATGCGTAACGCCCCCGCGCCCAACCATAATGGCGGCTTCTACCAGCGCGACCGCGCCTGGCACCCGCCCGCCTTCACGCCGAACTACAAGACCT
The DNA here is from genome assembly GCA_028870815.1 of Rhodospirillales bacterium. GTDB lineage: Bacteria > Pseudomonadota > Alphaproteobacteria > Acetobacterales > Acetobacteraceae > Acidocella. The sequence goes on from JAGWOU010000194.1 coordinate 1,681, forward strand.
CGGTGCTGCGCAGCCCGAAACACGCGCTGCTCTCGCTCAACAACACGCTCTCGGAAATGACCGGGCCGGTCTTCGGCCATGCCATGCTGGGCGAGCTGGATAACGACCTGATCCGCAATTACGCCACCACCGGCGATGCGATCGGCCCGCGCATCATCGTGCATGGAAGGGTGCTGGACGAGGATGGCAGGCCGGTGCCTGGCGCGCTGCTGGAATATTGGCAGGCCAATGCCGGCGGGCGCTACCGGCACAAGAAGGAGAGCTATCTCGCCGCCATCGACCCGAATTTCGGCGGCTGCGGGCGCTCGATCACGGATGAGGAAGGCCGCTACTGGTTCCGCACCATCAAGCCCGGCGCCTATCCCTGGCCGAACGGGGTGAATGACTGGCGCCCGGCGCATATCCATTTCTCGATCTTCGGCCATGCCTTCGCGCAGCGCCTGATCACCCAGATGTATTTCGAGGGCGACCCGATGATCTGGCAATGCCCGATCGTGATGGGCATTCCCAGCAAGGAGGCGGTGGAAACGCTGATCGCCGCACTGGACCGGGAAGCCACGATTCCGATGGATACGCTGGCCTATAAGTTCGACATCGTGCTGCGCGGCCGCCGCTCGACGATGTTCGAAAACCGGATGGAAGGAAACTAAGCCATGGTGCAATCACTGAACCGGCTGAAGGAAAGCCCCTCGCAGACAGCGGGCCCCTATGTGCATATCGGCACCACGCCGAACTTCATCGGCATCAATTCCGTCTATCCCGATGATCTGGGCTTGCGCCCCTGCCCGGCCGAGGCCAAGGGCGAGCGCATCATCATCACAGGGCAGATTTTCGATGGCTCCGGCGCGGTGCTGCGCGATGCGCTGGTGGAGATTTGGCAGGCGGATGCGGCGGGGCTGTATCCCGGGCGCGGCGAGTATCGCGGGGCGGCGGACCCGAACTTTCCCGGCTGGTTCCGCCAGCCCGTGGATGGGGTGACCGGCGTTTACCGTTTTGAAACCATCAAGCCCGGCCAGGTGCCTTATGTGGATGGGCGGAAGATGGCGCCGCATGTGACCTTCTGGATCGTGGCGCGCGGCATCAATATCGGGCTGCAGACGCGGCTTTATTTCGGCGATGAGCAGGCGTCAAACGAGACCGACCCACTGCTGGCCAGGGTGGAGCTGAAAACCCGGGTGGCGACGCTGATCGCCGAGCGCGGCGAGGAGAATGGGGTGCCCTGCTATAAATTCGATATCCATTTGCAGGGCGACAAGGAAACCATTTTCCTGGATATCTGATGCACCATGACACTGTCCTTCACCGCCGCGCTCTGCGCGGATGCCGAGATTGAGAGCTTCCTGGCCCCTCAGGCGGAACTGAGCGCCATGCTGGCCTTCGAAACCGCCCTGGCGGGGGCGCAGGCCGAGGCCGGGTTGATTCCAGCCGAGGCGGCGGCGGCGATTGCACAAGGCTGCGCGGCGTTTCAACCGAACGAGGCAGCGCTGACCGCCGGGCTGTTCAAGGACGGGGTGCTGGGGCCAAGCTTCGTGAAGGCGCTGCGGCAAAGCTTGCCGGAGGCGGCGCGGCCGCATCTGCATTTCGGTGCCACCAGCCAGGATATTACCGACACGGCTTTGACCCTGCGGTTGAAACCCCTGCTGGCGGCGCTGGATACGCGGCTGGCGGCGTTGATTGAGGCGCTTGAAGCCCTGGAACATGAGCAGGGCGGCATGCGGCTGATGGCGCAGACGCGCATGCAAGCGGCGCTGCCGATTACGGTGAAGGACAAAATCGAAGCCTGGCTGCTGCCCTTGCGGCGGCACCGGGCGCGGCTGGCGGCGCTAGCGCCCCGGCTGCTGGTGATTCAGCTCGGCGGGCCGGTGGGCTCCCGCGCGGAACTAGGCGAGGCGGCCGAGGCTGTGGCCGCCGGGCTGGCCGCGCGACTGGGGCTGGGCAACGCGCCCTGCTGGCAAAATGCGCGGGATAATATCGTGGAATTCGGCGCGACGCTGGCGCTGATCGCAGGGGCCTTGGGCAAGATCGGCCAGGATGCGGCGATTTTGGCACAGACGGAGAATGGCGCTTTGAAGATCGCGGGGGGTGGCTCCTCCTCCGCCATGGCGCATAAGGCCAATCCTGTGACGGCGGAACTGCTGGTGGCACTGGCGCGCTATACGGCCGGGCTGGCGGGCACGCTGAACCAGGCTTTGGTGCATGAGAATGAACGCTCAGGCGCCGCCTGGACGCTGGAATGGTTCACTCTGCCGCCCCTGGCCGTGGCTACGGGCGCGGCGCTGCGTGAGGCGATGGGGCTGGTGCCCCGGATGCGGTTCCAGCCTCCCACGCTTTGAGGCTTACCTCGGCGTAGGATTGACAGCCCACCGCAGCAAAATATCGAGCGGGCCACAAGCTTGCTTTGACAAAGCCATTGTACCAACTGGTCCGTGGATTGCTATCATCCCCCCGGCCAGTCATAAACAGGCAGGACAAGGGGCATCGCAAGGTTTGGACATGGGTAAAAGCGCTGTCGCAGCGGAGGAGCGGGCCAAGCCGGGGCGCCCCCGTGACCCCGAACGCACCAAGGAAGATATTCTGAAGGTTGCCGCCGAGGAATTTGCCAAGCTCGGGCTTTCCGGTGCGCGGGTTGATGCGATCGCGGCGCGCACCCACACCACCAAGCGGATGATCTATTATTATTTCGAAAGCAAGGAAGGGCTGTATAATGCAGTGCTGGAGCGCGCCTATGGGGGCATCCGGCAGATCGAGGCGAATATGAAGCTCGACGAACTGGACCCGGAAACGGCGTTGCGCCGGCTGGTGGAGTTCAGCTTCGACTATCATGAGGCGCATCCGGAATTCATCCGGCTGGTGATGATCGAGAATATCCACAATGCCGAGCATGTGCGCGGTTCGGATATACTGCGCCGGACCAACAGCCCCGCCATCTCGGTGCTCACCGGCATTATGGAGCGCGGCTATTCCTCAGGCGTCTTCAAACGCCCGATCGACCCTGTGGAACTACATATGATGATCAGCGCTCTGTCCTTTTACCGCGTTTCCAACCGTGCCACCTTCAACGCGCTCTATAATGTGGATATCGGTTCGCTGAAGACGCGCGAGCGCCAGCGGCGTTATGTCGCGGATGCCGTCATCCTGCTAATGACAGCCCCAGCCTAACCTTTTGCCATTGTGAGTTTCCGGGC
>JAGWOU010000195.1 GCA_028870815.1 Rhodospirillales bacterium
AGAGCCATGGCGGGTGCGGGCCGCCGCCGCCCCCGGCTGGGATCGCCATGGAAGGCCGCGATGGGCGCGGGCTTCCGGCAAACAGGAGCATCCCATGACCCGCGACTATGACGATACCGGCTGTGAGCCACCCCACGCCGCTTCACCCACCGCTCATATCCTCAGCGAACTGCAACTCTATGGCTACCACCCCGGCCAGGAAGAACCTGACCCACGGCCCTTGCCCGAAGCCCCGCTGATCGCCGGGGCGATCGCTGATATCTTCGACGCTTTCACCGCCAGCCTGAGTGACACGCGCCTGGAGCCTGATCTTGAGGAGTTGCTCTGGGCCACGGTCAATCTGTTCCACCGCGCCACCGGACGGATCGAACGGCAGCTCGATGATAACGAGCAGGCGCAAAAGCGCAGCCAGAAGGAGCAGGACGGCTCCGAGATCCGCTCAGTCGAGCTGGAACGGCTGACGGCGGAGGGGCAGACCTTACTGGAACGCCGGGATTGCCTGGAATTCTTCCGCGACCAGGCCACCGAGCAATTCGAGCGCCACACGCGCACCGCTTGGCGTCCGCGCTCAGGCTCAATGGTCAACCACCGGGCACTGACCGCGTCCCTCATCGACAGCCGCGACTTCATCGCCGCCAAGCGCCAGGCGCAGATTGCCCCTCTGCTGCCCACCGGCCCGAAAATCGCCTTCACCGGCGGGATGGAGTGCAATGATCACATTCTGATCTGGGACAAGCTGGACAAAGTACACGCCAAACACCCGGACATGGTGCTGTTGCACGGCGGCAGCCCGAAGGGAGCCGAGCGCATCGCCGCAGCCTGGGCGGATGCCCGCAAGGTGACCCAGATTGCCTACCGCCCCGACTGGACCCGCCACGCCAAGGCCGCCCCGTTCCGGCGCAATGACGCCATGCTGGAGGCATTGCCGATTGGCATCATGGTATTCCCCGGCACCGGCATCCAGGAGAATCTCGCCGACAAGGCCAAGAAGCTCGGCATTCCGGTGTGGAGCTTTGGGAGTGGGGGCGCATAGCTCCCACAATCCTCACCCACGCATGCGGTATCGCCGTATCCCACCGACCGGCTGAAGCTGCGCAACGCCGGCAAATTTATTCGCCTGACAAGCCCCCGCCAAGGCCCCGCCCGGCAGCGCCAGCGGAATTCGTCGCGGCGTGTGTCCCGCTGTGCTGGTGGAACGGGACGCAAATGGCGTTACCCAAGCCCAGCAATGTCGTGGATTGGCAGGGCTGGTGTGCATTTCGACGCATCGCTTGGCCAGAAAGATCGCTCCACGGCGAAGGGCAAAACCATGTGCCAACCAATCCGCTTGTCCGTTGATGCGAGGGCGGGGGGACGTTGGAGCAGCCGGTTATATGCGGCATGATGACGCGGCGACGTCTGCAAGACCGGCCTTGTTCCCGTACCAGGGATGGCGCCGCTTTGATGAACGGCCCGAGTGTCGCCAGATATCTCCCAACTGCCTGCCCCAAGCCGCGCCACGCGGCCTCTCCGTGGCTGATCTGACCGAAGGACGATCGCCTTCCTGCAATGGCGGCTTCTGGCTTTTTTCCCCGGCAGCGATGCTGCCTCCTCGCGGGCGCTGCGCTTCAAAAAAGCCAGAAGCCGCCATCCTCCGCTGACGCTACGGCCGCGGGCGGTGCAGGCCGATCGTGCCCTCGGTCAAGTGATCGCCATCGAGGCTGCGATGGTCGCGGGCTCGAAACAGCATAGGAGAATTGACATGGCTACCATCGGAACCTTCAAGAAAGTCGGCAATGAAATCCACGGTGAGATTGTGACCCTGAGCGTACAGACGAAGAACGTGCGCATCGTGCCGGAAGCCAACCGGACCAACGACAACGCCCCCAGCCATCGTATATTCTGTGGACGCGCCGAGCTGGGTGCTGGCTGGTCCAAACGTTCCGCCGAAGGGCGCGATTATATCTCGGTCAAGCTGGATGATCCGAGCTTCAGCGCCCCGATCTATGCTAACCTCTTCGACGATGAAAGCGGCGAGGGCTACACCCTGATCTGGTCCCGCAGCCGCAAGCAAAACGGCGAGTAACAACCGCGATGAACCCCGCCCAGCGATGCCGGGCGGGGCAGGCTATGAAAATTGGCGGGGGCTTTGGGGAGTATCGATATCAGCACGAAAAAAGGTTTCAGTCCGAAAAGGCAGCTTTTTGAAAAAAGCTGCACCAAAAACTTTTAGAATTATCAAAGTAATTTGGTCATGGTGGATCAGAACTCACGAATATTAATGCTCAGTATCAGTCGTAAATGATTTTTCTATTCGCGGTGAATCGAAAAATGGCTGCTCTCTTACCAACATCTGCCATTCCGCGGCTCCCATCAATGTTTCCGATTATAGGCAGGATGGGCCGAATGCAGCCCGTCCGCTTTCGGAGGTCAAGCCAAGAAAAGCGGACGTAGCCAGATGCTGGCTTACTTTGAGTGCAATCGACCCATGTCCGGCATAGGCCGGTTCGGGAGGCGCTCTCAGAAGCGGACGTTCAACGCCGTTGCGGTTAAAAGAACGCGTCTGTATCCCTTACGATGGATGCTCGGCATCATATTTTGCAATGTGTTTGGTAATCGCGCGTACAAAAAAGATATCCGGCTTGTCGCTGATGATGGTTTTGTTCGCTCCCATTATGGTGCGGTGATTGACCTCGAAAACGGTTTCCCAATCCGCACGGAGGAAGGCATGAATGCCGGGAGCCTTGTGCCGCAAGAGTAAGGCAAGGCGAGGCGACAACGGCAGTGTGATTTCGCAACCGGGCGCCTCTAGGCCGCGCCAGATGTTACAGAAACGCGGATCAGAAATCGGCGGATGATGTATGACGGCTGGTGCATCACTCGTTAAAAACGAGTGATCGATGGTTTCGTTCACGAGCACGTCACATCCAAATTTTGTTGACAGCGTTTCGATATAAGTTGCGATGGTTTCAGGAAACCAAGTCCCCATGGGATTTTTGGCCCGCTCTTGCACTTGCTGTAAATTCAGCTTTGGCCCGTCACTCGCAAGGGAACGGATCGGCGGAATGCCGGGTTTGAGATTTGCCCGCACTTCCTGCATTCGTTCAGCCATCGACGCCCATTGGTTTTTCATGAAATCGATGCGGTGAGGCGGGCGCGCAAGCATGGCTCCGACGAACGCGTATAGGTCCGCCGCGTCATCACCAGTCCCGAATTGCCCAGATTCGAATATGCTCCGTACACGGACGAAATTGTTTTCCCATAGGCTAAAAACAGCCTCAATCCGTAGGTCGCGCTCGCCGTCTCGAAAGATCGTGTATAGATCAGGCATGCGAAGGACTTTCGCAGGGCTTTTTTTACGCGCGTTGCCACCGCGAAGGTCGAACAGATTGACATAAGGAGTGTGGCCCGGAGGAGTTTCTGGATCTATCCACCCCTTGAGGTAGCAGTTCGGGACTGTATGTTGCTTCTTGTGCTCGACCATATCCTACGATCAAACTGGTTTAATATAACGATAGCAAGAACAATTGCACGCCGTCTCAAGACTAAGTTCCTTCAGTAGCCCCCGGCACAAAGCTCCGGTGGGAATGTCTGTAGAGCTTTTTGAGATGCGCAAAGCGGACGGTCCGCGCCCGTGCCGGCCTTAAGCCGAATGTCCGGTATTTTCAAGCCATGAACCAGAAGCGGACCGTCCGAAATCCCCCCAACGTGGTCATTTTGGACAAATGGCTCACAAGATGATGACACATCTCACAGTAGCAGATTTGAATAAGCGCGTGATAATCGAGTTTATGGATTGCTTTTACTCATGTTTGCACGCCGGAGATCGGCAGGAAGGAATTTATCAATTTCTTCGTCGGAGAACGTGTATTCCTCGTTTTTCTGTAAAGCCTCTTGAGCTTCGACATAGGCTGCGCCGGTCGTGTGAGGAGCGCCTCGATAGATCGCTGCAAGCTTTTCTTGCAGATCATCACGCCTCTCTCTTACTTGAGCCAAATCTGTGTCGCCAGCCGCTAGGTCGCTCAAAAGCGACAAGTAAGATTCGCGGATCGGCCACATATCGGCTGCCGCGTCTCGATGTTTTTGGGCGGTAGCACCGGGATCAAACCCTTTCATGTAAGAACTGATAGCAACAGTAAGAAGAGATATTAAGGCTGTTGCTATTTTGAGGGTAAATGCATTCGTGAATACTAATCCAACAGTTCCGCTGGCAGTCAATGCCGAGAGAACAATTTGAGTAATCTTAACTCGAGTAAGCGTTGCTGCACATCGATCTGCCATCTTCGAATGCGTTTTGTGCGTGTAGATAACTCGCCCAAAGCATTCGCGTAGCTGAGCCTCTAAAATCTTCTTATCGGATTGATCAATCATTTGGGAATGTTGTCCCGAAAATGGTTCGCCACGACTGTACAGATGACCAATGATTGCCGTTAACTTCCTGGCTTATGGCCGTAAGAGCCATGGTATGAGCGGAAGCGGCTTTTGTCTCGAAGCTTCCAATGCGGCGCACCCATGAGCCGCTTCCAGGGGCGCGCCACCAATCTTGCGTTTTGTTACATTCAGCAAGATACTTCATAAAATCGCGCACAAGAAAATCATGGTACAGATATGACTTATCTTTGTGTTCCCAACCGTTGATAAAATTGTATGCTAGAGTGTCGATTAGCATTCCGCTAATGGCAATCGTGTTTTGGTCTTTCCAAATCCTGGCCATGCGACCGATTGCTTTTAGATTGTGATTCGTCGCAGTATTGCGAGCCGCAAAAGCATTCATCTCTGCATGTGGGTTACAAGTTCTCCAAGAGCCGCCATCGTTCGAATCTGGGAAGGTGATACTGCCATCTTTATTGCTAAAAGCTGGAAGG
>JAGWOU010000196.1 GCA_028870815.1 Rhodospirillales bacterium
GTCGTTAACATGCCATGTTCGGCCGCCAGCCGCCTTGCAGTCACCGCGCCCACCACGCCACCCACCACGCCGCCAAGGATGAAAATAACCGCCAGCACCCAGTCCACCATGCCGGAGAAAGCGTAATTCAGCGCCGTTGTCAGCCCGAAGGCCGCCACCGCGATCAAAGAGGTGCCAACGGCATTCAGCATCGGCATTCTGGTGGAGGCCATCAGGCCCGGCACAATCAGAAACCCGCCGCCAATACCAAAAAAGCCTGAGAAAATCCCGGTGACGAGCCCAAACCCAAGCACTTTTGGGGCGTTCTCGCGGGTGCATTGCGCGTCTTCCTCCCCGGTATAATGGCGCTTTCTGAGCATGATGAACGCGATCGCGAACATCAGCAGCGCAAACAGGAACAGCAGCTTCTGCCCATTCACCGCCTTGCCGAGCGACGACCCCGCAAACGCCCCCGCAATACCCGCCGCAGCATATAGCCCGCCGCAGCGCCATTTTACCGTCCTAGCCTTGGCGTGGCTGGCAAGGCCGGTCAGCGCATTGGCGGCCACTGCCAGCGCGCTGGTACCGATGGCGATATGCGGGTTCGGTACCCCCACCAGATAAACCATCAGCGGCACGGCAAGGATGGAGCCGCCACCGCCAACCAGCCCCAGCGTGAATCCCACCACCCCGCCACTGCCCGCGCCGAGTGCATATTGAACCAGATCCATAGCCATTTCCGTCACTTTCAGGCTTTCGTTTCTGCCTTGGCAGGAAGGGCTTTGGGGGCGGCCAGCCATTCCCTGCCTTTCAGCATATCCTGCCAGTAAACCCAGGGCAGAACACGGTCTTTCAGGAACCAAGCGGCGCGGGTGGGCTTGGTGCCGTCCAGCAGCCAGGTTGGGAAGGTGGGGGTGATTTTGCCGCCATAGCTGAATTCGGCCAGCACGATCCGCCCGCGCTCCACCGTGAGCGGGCAGCTTCCATAACCGAAATAAGCAGCCGTGAGCGGCTTGCCATCCAAATGCGCCAATACATTCACGGCCACAACCGGCGCCTGCTGGCGCACCGCGGCGGCGGTTTTAGCGTTGGAGGTCGCGCAGCCATCGCCCAGCGCGAATACATTGGGGTAGGTGGGGTTTTGCATGGTGTTCTCATTCACCGCAGCAAACCCGCTGGCGGCGGCCAGCTTGCTGTTCTTGATGCAGTCCGGCGCGACTTGTGGCGGCACGGCGTGCAGCATGTCGTATTCCCGTTCGATGATCTGCGTGCCCTCTGGCGCTGCCTGCTCAAAACGAGCCACCCGCGCCGGGCCGTCCACACTCACCAGCTTGGTGTCGAAATTGAGCTGGATGTTATAACGCTTCACATACTCCATCAGCGCGGGAACATACGCGGCCACGCCAAACAGCACCGCTCCGGCGAGGTCGAACTCAACCGAGATATCCTTCAGCCGTCCGGCCTGGAGCCAGCGGTCGCAGCTTAGATACATCGCCTTCTGCGGTGCGCCGGCGCATTTAATCGGCATTGGCGGTTGGGTGAAAATGGCCCGGCCTGATTTCAGCTCGGACGCCAGCTTGTTGGTGTAAGGGGCAAGGTCGTAGCGGTAATTCGAGGTCACGCCGTTGTGGCCCAGCGCTTCGGGCAGACCGGGAATCGCCTCCCACGCCAGGCGGATGCCAGCGGCCACCACCAGCACGCGATAAGTAACATCGCTGCCATCCGCCAGGATCACGCGGTTTTCATCCGGCGCGAAGCATGTGACGGCGGCTTTAATCCAGAGCACTTCATGCGGCATCACCTGAGATGTCGGGCGGCAGGTGGCTTCCGGCTGGAACACGCCAGCCCCCACCAGCGTCCAGCCCGGCTGGTAATAATGCACGTCCGATGGCTCGATGATGGCGATGCTCAGCCCCTTGCGGCGCTTGAGCATGCTGGCGGCGGTGGCAATACCTCCGCTGCCGCCGCCCACGATCACTACGTCATAGGTTTTAGCCGCATTGCCGGTGTTTGGCGCGTCGGCGGTCAGGCGCTGCGCGGCTTCAAACAACGCTTCAGACCGTGCGCCGGTTCGGCAATAAGCCAGAACCGGACCAGGTAGGCTGGCCAGGGCGTCGGCCATTTTGCGGATGTCGGCGGGGCTGAAATCGCGGGAGGCCACGGGCACATGGGCAAAGCCAAGGCCGGCCCGTTCTGCCGCGGCGCGAATTTCAGCGGCGGTGGGCTGGTTGCTATCCTCGCCATCCAGCCGGTTGCAGATGATGGATCGGAAACCCTGGTCGGCAAGGCTCTGCAGTTCCTCCGGTTGGATCTGCGGTGAAACGGAAAAATCCGGAGTCAGGGATCTGCTGTTCATGGGCTTATTTCCCGATTGCGCCGGTGGTTTTGGTCTCCTTCATAGGCAAGTCCCGGCTGGTTATGATTTTGAAAATCAACATACCGGCGAGCATCGCCAGCACGAAGACAAAGGCCGGGCGCGGCGCCAGGGCGAGGTCCGTAATGGCGGGGCCGGGGCAAAGTCCGGCAACGCCCCAGCCGATGCCGAACAGCACCGCGCCACTGATCAATCTGGCGTCCAGTTTGGTCGTGTCCGGCAGATTAAAGCGCTCCGCCGCCAGGGGCGCGAGCAGCTTCGCCTGGATGCGCCAGGCAATACCCATCGGGATCAGCGCCCCGCCCATCACGAACATCAGGGTTGGGTTCCAGGCGCCGAAAATATCCAGAAAGCCGCGCACCTTGGCTGGGTCCGCCATGCCGGAAAGCGCAAGCCCGGCCCCAAATAGCGCCCCGGCCAGTAAGGCAAACAAAGCTTGTTTCATGACAGTCCCACCAGGTTCATGGCCGCGACAGTGATGATGCCGCTGGCCATGAAGATGAGCGTGGCCGAGATTGAGCGGCGGGAGAAGCGGGACATGCCGCAGACGCCATGGCCGCTGGTGCAACCGGAGCCCAGCCGGGTGCCGAACCCCACTACCAGTCCCGCGATAACCAGCGTGGCGATGTTGGGCGGAAAATGCAGGCTTACTCCGCCAAGGGCCTGCGCCATCAACCAGCCTCCCAGCGGCAGGCCGAGAATGAAGGCGATGGCCAGCGCGGGCGGCGGCCCGGCATCAGCCAGCCCCACGGCCCGGGCGGCAAGGCCGCTCACCCCGGCAATGCGTCCCAGCCCCAGCAGCATCAACGCCGCCGCTCCGCCGATCATGAGCCCGCCGAGCAGGCCGAATATCCAAGCTTGTTGCATTACACAGTATCCAATGGAATTTTTAGGTATCGTATGCCGTTATCTTCCGGCGGCGGCAGGCGGCCGCCGCGCATATTCACTTGCACGGAGGGTAAAATCAGGCGCGGCATGGCAAGTGTTGCGTCCCGCGCCTCGCGCAGCATCACGAACGTGTCTTCTGAAACGCCCTCATGCACATGCACATTGCCCGCCCGTTCTGCGCCGATGGTGGTTTCCCAGGCATAGCTATCACGCCCCGGGGCCTTGTAATCGTGGCACAGGAAGACGCGCGCGGTTTCCGGCAGGGAAAGCAGGCGGCGGATGGAGCGGTATAGCTGGCGCGCATCGCCGCCCGGGAAATCCGCCCGCGCGGTGCCGTAATCGGGCATGAACAAAGTGTCGCCGCAGAATACGGCATCGCCGATCACGTAGGCGAGGTCAGCGGGGGTGTGGCCCGGTACATGCAGCGCCATGGCGGGCAGGGTGCCAATCTGGAATTGGTCGCCATCTTTGAACAGCTTGTCGAAATCCGAGCCGTCACGCGCGAATTCCGTACCGGCATTGAACAGCTTGCCGAAGGTATTTTGCACAATAACGATCTCGGCACCAATGGCGAGTTGGCCGCCCAGCTGACCCTGCAAATAAGGCGCGGCGGAGAGGTGGTCCGCATGGGCGTGGGTTTCCAGCAGCCAATCCACCGTCAGCCCTTCCGCCCGGACATAAGCGATGATGGCATCCGCCGAGGCGAACGAGGTGCGGCCGGAAGCAGGATCGTAATCCAGCACCGAGTCGATGATGACCGCATGCCCGGTGGCTGGGTCGTGCACCACATAACTCACCGTGAAGGTCGCTTCGTCAAAGAAAGACTGCACTGGCACAGCGCCGAGCTTGGTGGCGGAAATCTGGTTACTGGCCTGCCGCAAAACGAGGTCTGACATTGGGTCATCCATAGATTCGTATTTACATTATTCATGTAAGTACTAAAGTGATCTTGCGTCAAGTAGAAGCTTCAGCAATCTACAGGCCGGAGACCGAATGTGATGGACGACCCGAATTTCCGCCTTCTTTCGCTAACCAGGCCGCTGCGCATTGGCGACGTGGCGCCGGATTTCATGGCCCGCACCACCCAGGGCGAGGTGAAGCTTTCCGGCTACCGGAAGCGCTGGCTGTTGTTTTTTTCCCACCCAGCGGATTTCACGCCGGTCTGCACCACGGAATTCGTGGCCTTTGCCCAGGCGGCCGAAAAATTCGCAGCGCTTAACTGCTCACTGCTGGGGCTTTCGGTGGACAGCCTGTATTCCCATCTGGCCTGGATACGCGCCATCCGGGAGAATTTCGGCGTGTCGGTGAATTTCCCGTTGGTGGAAGACCCCAGCATGGCGGTGGGCCGGGCCTATGGCATGGTGGACGAAACGCTGCCGGACAGCGCCACAATGCGCGCCAGTTATTTCATCGACCCGCAAGGGGTGATCCGCGCCATGACCTGGTATCCCTATAATGTCGGGCGTTCGGTGGAGGAGGCGCTGAGGCTGCTCGCCGCCTTGCAGGCCACCGCCGGAGACAAGGCGCTGGCGCCGGCGGGATGGCGGCCGGGCGAGGCGTTGATGGCGCCGCCCGCTTCCGCCATGGCC
>JAGWOU010000197.1 GCA_028870815.1 Rhodospirillales bacterium
CCCAGATGCTGCTCCAGCAATACAACCAAATCCCGGACATATTCCGCCTGGTTATTGCCGATGTTGAAAACCCGGTGCGAGGCAGCTTCGTCTGGCGGATTATCGAAAACGCCTAATATCCCAGCAATGATGTCGTCGATATAGGTGAAGTCCCGCTTCAGGGTGCCGTTTTCGTACAGGGTTACTGGCTTGCCGGCCATAATCGCCTCAGCAAACCCGAAATACGCCATATCCGGTCGCCCCCAAGGACCATAGACAGTGAAAAAGCGCAGTCCCGTCTGCTTCAAGCCGAACAAATGTGTGTAAGACGCACTCATCAGCTCATCCGCCCGCTTTGTGGCGGCATAGAGAGAGGATGGCCGGTCCGCCCGTTCTGATTCCGCATAGGGCAACGTCGACCCCATGCCATAAACCGAGGAGGAACTGGCATAAATGAGATGTTTTACGGTCTTGCTGTGCCGCGCAAGCTCCAGGATCGAGAGGTGCCCTGTAAGATTGGAGGCGGCATAGGCAAACGGATTTTCCAAGGAATAACGCACGCCTGCCTGAGCCGCGACGTGCAAAATCGCCTCCACCCCGTCGCCCACACATAGCACCGCCTCATGATCGGCAATATCAAGCTGATGAAAGCTGAAACCCTTTCCCAGGCGCTGCAGCCGGGCCTGCTTCAACCGCGCATCATAATAGGGGTTGAGGTCGTCCACCCCCACCACCTCAATGCCCCGCGCAAGCAGCGCCTCACAAATATGATACCCGATGAACCCGGCCGCGCCTGTAACCAGCACCTTCATTAGCCAATCATCCTGTCTTCAAGCAAGGTCAAAATCGCGTGGCCCAGGGTAATATGGCATTCCTGTACACGCGCCGTGTCGCTTTCCGGCACCACAACCGCCAGATCGCATAACGGCAAAGCCGGGCCGCCATCGCCACCCAACAAGCCGACGGATATAATTCCCATCTCCCGCGCCGCCCTCAGTGCCCCCAACACATTGAGGGATTTGCCCGAGGTGGTGATGCCGAACAGCACATCGCCTGCCCGGCCCAGCCCCCGCAAGGGGCGGGAGAACATCTCGTCCACCCCGAAATCATTCACCGCCGCCGTCACAGCGGAGGTGTCCAGCGCCAAAGTTATGGCCGGCCAGCTTGCCCGCGGCACTGCCCCGCGCAGGCGGATCACCAGTTCCGTGGCCAGATGCTGGGCATCTGCGGCCGAGCCGCCATTGCCACAGAAAATCAGCTTACCGCCGTCCCGCAGTGCATGCTCGCACGCATCCACAATCGCCAGCACCGGCTCGGGTTGGTCAGCCAACTCCCGCTTCAGCGCCGCGCTCCGCCGCAGCATCGCCGCATAGCGCGCGGCCTCCTCGTCTCTCATGTGACTATCCGGCTCCACTTGGTCCAACGGGCTGCTTATACGATGGCCCTTAATAAGCTTACAGCCGCCCAGCATAGCTGGAACGGCTGCAAGATGGTGAAATTAAGGTATTGTTGGCAGGTTAGTGGGAAACCCAACCGCCATCGATGGAGATCGGCGTGCCGGTAATGGTCGCCGCGCCATCGGAACACAGGAACACCGCCAGCGCGCCAATCTCTTCCGGGGTGGAGAACTTCAGCATCGGCTGGGTTTCCTGCAACATCTTCTTCTTCTCAGTATCAACATCCGTGCCTGCTTCCTTGGCTCGGTCTTCCAACTGCTTTTGTACCAGCGGAGTCAGCACCCAACCCGGGCAGATGGCGTTCACGGTGATGCCATCATTCGCCGTTTCGATACCCGCAACCTTGGTGGCACCCACTACACCGTGCTTGGCGGCCACATAGGCAACCTTGTGCGGGCTAGCCACCAAGCCGTGCGCGGAGGCAATATTAATGATGCGCCCCCACTGATTCTTCTTCATGGCCGGAATAGCGGCCTTCATGCCGTAGAAAACAGCGGAAAGATTAATAGCGAGGATCGCTTCCCACTTCGCCTCGGGAAACTCCTCAACCGGGGCGGTAAACTGGATACCGGCATTGTTCACAAGGATGTCGATGCTGCCCAGCTCATCCTGCGTCTTCTGCACAATCGCCGCCACCTGGTCAGGCTTACTCAGGTCCGCCCCATCATAGGCCACTTTCACAGAGAATTCCTTTTCGAGGTCAACGCGCAGCGCCTCTATCTCGCCCGCGTCGCCAAACCCGTTGAGCATGATGCTGGTCCCTTCCGCCGCCAGCGCCCGGGCAATGCCCAAGCCGATGCCGCTGGTAGAGCCGGTGACCAATGCAACCTTACCTTTTAAGGCCATAGTTATTCCTCTCTTTACTTCGGTTCAGCGAGATAATCATGCAACACCCGCCCGTAAGGCAGTGTCAAATCAGCGCAGAGATGCGTGCCATAATGGATTTTACGCACCGGCAAATCCGCCAGTCGGCAATTGGCATGCGGCACCAGATGCAGCCTGGCCTCCCCGGTATAGGCAAATTTCAGGTTGATATCTTCAAGGTAATACCCAACCAGCTGGGCGATTTTCGGGCTGCCGTCGACGTCGGGGATCCATTTCAGGTTGACGTTGAGTTTCTTCATGCCACTCACCACATCGCCGGGGTCCAATGGCTTCTGCTTGTAAACCATGGTGCCCAGCGCCACGCGCTCCTCATCGTAATAGAGCGAGCCGGTCAGTGTCTCATGAATGGTTTTCAGCCGTGGCAGACCGAATTTCTTGGGAAAACCCCAAATCTCCCGCCCGCCGGTCGTGGGCGATTCATCGTCGAGATACATCATAACGCTGTAATTACAGGGAATACCGTTATAGAGGGCGGAAATACCGCAGCCGCTCTCCTCATAATCGCCAAATCCGGTGGAATCGGGCATCTTCATCCATTCAAAGAAGACATCATTTCCATCTGGCTCCAGCGGCTCCGGCAGCAGCGCGCGCAACATTTCCGGGTCAGTCTCATAATGGATCAGGAGATATTCCCGATTGTAGAAGCGGAATGGCCCTTTCGGATAGCTGGGAGAGGCCAGCGGCATTGAGGTGGCGTTGAGAATTTCGTCCCTTGTCATACAAAACCTCCTTATGACAACACGTTACGTACACATGCGCGGACCGCTTTCATGTTACGTTTCCATTACCCTGAGCTTGAAATCTTCTTTTTCACCAGCGGCGTGACACTTTAAGCCGCCGCCGTAGAAACAAAGGCACTACGCACCGCCGCGCCAGTCAAGATGACCCGTTTCGGCCGTATCTGCACTTTATCAAGAAGAAATGTCACTGAATTGCAATGCAAACACCGTCGCCATTGTCACATGGTTCAATTAAGCGGGAGCCACGCTGGGATACATGTCCCATGCAGGCTGACATCAGGGCCCTTGTGGTCTTAAAACATAAGGAACGCGAACGTGACGATGACAAACCTCCTCCGCGCTGGCGCTGTTGCGCTGGCTTTCACCGCCGCTACCGGCGTCGTCCAGGCCCAGGCTGACACCACCTCCGTGCCGCTGGTCGAAACCGGCTCGAGCCTGCTGTATCCGCTGTTCAACCTCTGGGTTCCGGCTTACACCGCCAGCCACCCGGGCGCTGACATCACAACCACCTCCACCGGCTCCGGCGCCGGCATCGCCCAGTCGCTCAAGGGTCTGGTGAATATCGGCGCTTCGGACGCATATCTTTCAAACGCCATGGCCTCAGCCCACCCGAACATGCTGAGCATCCCGCTGGCCATTTCCTCCCAGGCGATCAACTATAACCTGCCCGGCGTCACCAACCTGAAGCTTTCCGGCCCGATCCTGGCTGGCATCTATTCCGGCAAGATCACCAAGTGGAACGATCCCGCCATCGCCGCGGCGAACCCGGGCGTTGCCCTGCCGGACCATGTGATCATCCCGGTCCACCGTCTTGACGGTTCGGGCGACACCTTCATTTTCACCCAGTACCTCTCCGCTTCAGACACGACCTGGGGCTCCACCGTTCGGTTCGGCACCTCGGTTTCCTGGCCCGCCGTTTCCGGCGGCATTGGCGCCAACGGCAACCAGGGCATGGTGTCCGCCGCTGCGGCGAACCCCTACTCCATCGCCTATATCGGCGTTTCCTTCGCCAACCAGGCCGCCAAGGCTGGTCTCGGCCAGGCCGAATTGCTGAACAAGGCCGGCAACTATGTGCTGCCGACCGCAGAGACCATTTCCGCTGCCGCGGAGAGCGTGGCCAACACCACCCCGGCTGACGAGCGCATCAGCATGATCTTCGCGCCGGGCGCGCAGGCCTATCCGATCGTGAACTATGAGTATGCGATCATCAACACTAACCAGCCGTCCGCTGCGGTTGCCGGCGCCGTGCGGGACTTCCTGACCTGGGCAATCACCGAAGGCAACAGCATGAGCTTCCTGAAGCAAGTGCACTTCATGCCGCTGCCTCCGGCAGTGGTCGAGCTTTCGAAGGCTCAGATCAAGAAAATCAAGTAAAACGCTACTGTCCTCTCTCTGGTGCAGACCAGAGAGAGGATTTGCCGTATAGGGTGCCCCATGAAAATCCGCCCCTTTCGCCTGACTGTCCTGAGCCTTAGCCTACTCATCCCCGCCGCGCTCTGCGCGGTCGTTTTGTTTCTGGTGCTTTACTCTGGCCAGGCCATCCTTTTCAACGGCTTGCATTTCCTGACTCAAGTGAACTGGAACATGGGAGACCTATATGACGACCCGGTGAAAGTGAATGGCATCCTGGTACCATCCGGCGCAAGCTACGGCATTCTTGTTTTTATCGTCGGTACCCTCGCCTCATCTGGCATCGCTATTCTCATAGCCGCGCCGCTGGCTGTGGGCTCAGCCATTTTTCTGGCCGAAATTGTCCCG